>URWL01000034.1 GCA_900551465.1 uncultured Blautia sp.
TGGAACTGAAAAAAGATACAGACGTAGAAAATCTTACGAATATGCTGTATAAGAAAACACGCCTGGAAGATACGTTTGGGGTGAATATGCTGGCAGTTGCAGATGGACGGCCGGAAACATTAAGCCTGAAGCAGATCATAGAGCACCATGTGGATTTTCTTTTTGAAGTAACGACCAGAAAGTATAATACACTTCTTGGGCGGGAGCTGGAAAAACAGGAGATCCAGGAAGGGCTGATCAAGGCCTGCGATGTGATCGACCTGATCATTGAGATCCTCCGTGGAAGCAAGAACAGAGACCAGGTGAAAAAATGTCTGGTGGAAGGCGTGACAGAAGGAATCCGTTTTAAGACAAAGACCAGTGAGAAGGCCGCAGCAAAACTGCATTTTACGGAAAAACAGGCATCAGCAATACTGGATATGCGTCTTTACAAACTGATCGGACTGGAGATTGAAGCGCTTCAGGCAGAGTATGAGCAGACTATGAAAAATATTGCTCTTTATAAAGATATCCTGGATCATTACGATTCTATGGCTGAAGTGATCATGAAGGAACTGGACGCCATCAAAAAGGAATATGGAACGAAACGCCATACCTCTATTGAAAATGCAGAGGAAGCAGTCTATGAAGAAAAGAAAATGGAAGAGACTGAGGTTTGCTTCCTGATGGACCGTTTCGGATATATGAAGCTGATTGACAAAAATGCATATGAAAGGAATAAAGAGGCTGCTCACAGTGAAAACCGCTATGTGCTGAGCTGTATGAACACAGACAAGATATGTCTTTTTACCGATACGGGAAAAATGCATACTATTAAGGCGGCAGATATCCCTCTGGTCAGATTCCGCGACAAAGGTACCCCGGCAGATAATCTGAGTAATTATGACAGCAGCACGGAACAGATCCTTTATGTGGCGCCGGTAAGTCAGATCCGAAATAACAGTCTTCTGTTTGTGACAAAAGCATCTATGTGCAAGCTGGTGGACGGGGCGGAATTTGATGTGTCAAAGCGGACTATCGCATCCACAAAGCTTGGAGAGGATGATTGCCTGATCTTTGTGGGAGGTTCGGCTGAGATGGAACAGGTGGTTCTTCAGAGTGCGGGAGGATGCTTCCTGAGATTCCTGAAACAGGAGATTTCTGTTATGAAGAAAACTGCTGTGGGAGTCCGCGGAATGCGGCTTGCAGATGGAGATTATCTGGAATCAGCATATCTTCTTGGAGGACATCAGGAGTACACGATCACCTATCATGATAAGCCTTATTCTCTGAATAAAGTGCGTCTTGCAAAGAGAGATACCAAAGGTGTAAAGCCCAGGGTTTAAAATAATCCTTGCTTTTCCTTATAGATGGTGCTATGATAAATACAACATGATAACGGATAGCATAAGAGTGGACTTCGGTCCACTCTTTTTGCGACAGGAGTCCGTATGTGCGAAAGGCAGGTGGGAAATATGAGCAGACGGGAAGAATATGAACAGAAAGCGGAAGCACTGCTTGCTCCGATTGTTGAAGAGCAGGGATTTGAACTGGTAGATGTAGAGTATGTAAAGGAAGCAGGAAACTGGTACCTTCGCGGCTATATTGATAAACCAGGCGGGATCACCGTAAACGATTGTGAGGCAGTGAGCCGTAAGTTCAGCGACAGGCTTGATGAGGATGATTTTATTGAAGATAGCTATATTATGGAAATCAGCTCTCCCGGGCTTGACAGACCGCTGAAAAAGGAAAAGGATTTTGCAAGAAGTATGGGAAAAGCAGTAGAGATACGCACCTATCGTCCCATAGAAAAACAAAAGGAATTCAGCGGGGTCCTTACTGCATATGATGATAACAGTGTGACGATCAATGAGGACGGCGCTTTGCGCACATTTGATAAAAAGGAAATTGCCCTGATCCGTTTAAAAATCGAATTCTGACAGTGTCTGAAAAAAATAGGAGGAAAGAAGAAAAATGAACAGAGAGTTAATGGAAGCGCTGGATATTCTTGAAAAAGAAAAGAATATCAGTAAAGATACACTGCTGGAGGCTATTGAGCAGTCACTGATCCAGGCTTGCAAGAATCATTTTGGAAAAGCTGATAATGTACATGTGACCATTAATCCGGAAACATGCGACTTCAGTGTTTATGCAGAGCGTATGGTAACGGATTTTGTGGAAGACCCGGCTCTTGAGATTTCACTGGTGGATGCACAGAAGATCAATGCAAATGTAGAAGAGGGAGATACCGTTAAAGTAGAGATACAGTCCAAAGAGTTTGGAAGGATCGCTACGCAGAATGCAAAAAATGTGATTCTTCAGAAGATCCGTGAGGAGGAACGCAAGGTTCTTTACGATCAGTATTACGGACAGGAAAAAGAAGTGGTTACCGGTATCGTTCAGCGAGTGATGGGCAGAAATGTCAGTGTGAACCTTGGAAAAGCCGATGGTATCTTAAGTGAGAACGAGCAGGTAAAAGGCGAGGAATTCCATCCTACAGAAAGAATCAAGGTTTATATCCTTGAGGTTAAGGATACTCCCAAGGGACCGCGTATCCTCTGTTCCAGAACTCATCCGGGACTTGTGAAGAGACTTTTTGAATCTGAAGTTGCCGAAGTAAGAGACGGCACTGTTGAAATTAAGAGTATTGCCAGAGAAGCAGGTTCCCGTACAAAGATCGCGGTATGGAGCAATGATCCTGATGTAGATCCGGTAGGCGCATGTGTAGGTATGAACGGTGCCAGAGTTAATGCTATTGTAGAAGAGCTTCGCGGAGAAAAGATCGACATTATCAACTGGGATGAAAATCCGGCGATCCTTATTGAAAATGCACTGAGCCCTGCAAAGGTTATTGCAGTTATGGCTGATCCGGATGAAAAGACAGCCCTTGTGGTGGTGCCGGATTACCAGCTTTCTCTTGCTATCGGCAAAGAAGGTCAGAATGCCCGTCTTGCTGCCCGTCTTACCGGCTTTAAGATTGATATTAAGAGTGAGACCCAGGCAAAAGAATCCGGAGAACTGTATGATTATGAAGAGGAAGAGTATTCTGAGGAGGAATATTTTGACGAAGAACATGACAGTGAACCGGCTGAAAATGAAGAAACTGAGACTGAGATAGCTGAAGAAGCTGAAACAGCAGAAGTGACCGATGCTGCTGAAGACGGCGAAGAAGAATATGAAAATGAAAACTAAGATTCCCATGCGCCAGTGTACCGGATGCAGGGAAATGAAAAACAAAAAAGAAATGATGAGGGTCCTGAGAACTCCGGAGAATGAGATTATTCTTGACGCTACCGGAAGGAAGAACGGAAGAGGCGCATATATCTGCAGATCCATGGAATGTCTGGATAAGGCGGTTAAAAATCATGGATTAGAACGTTCTTTAAAAACAGGGATCCCGCAGGAGGTCTACGAAGACCTGAAAAAGGAGTTTGAAGAGCTTGACAAATAAAAGCAATCCAAAGGTGCTGTCTCTTGTAGGGCTTGCAACACGGGCCGGAAAAACAGTCAGCGGAGAATTCTCTACTGAAAAATCTGTAAAATCAGGAAAGGGTTATCTGGTACTGGTGGCAGGAGACGCATCAGAAAATACACGGAAGAAATTTCAGAACATGTGTGAATTTTATGAAGTGCCGTGTTATGTCTATGGTGACAAAGCGGAACTGGGAAAATACTGCGGAAAGGAATTCCGTGCAAGCCTTGCCGTGCAGGATGAAAATTTTGCAAAAGCGATATTAAAGGAGCTTGGAAAATCATCAGCCTGAAGGAGGAAATTGCATGGCAGATCATAAATTGACAGAAAAAATAACAAAAAGGGGAAAGGAGCAGATTACCAAGGTGGATAATTCCAGAACAGAAGAAAAGATGGTAACAGCGAAGCCAGAAGCAGAGAAAGCGGAGGCTCCCAAAAAGAAAAAAAATATAATCCGCGTTTATCATGCGCAGAATGCAAGTGATGGAGGCAAAAACAGAACAAAACGTCCGGTTCAGGAGAAAAAGCCAGGTACAAGACCGCAGGCGCCAAAAGCTCCTAGAAATGCGGAGACAGTATCTAAAAAGCCTGAAAATCAGGTGAGAAAGCCGGCAGAGACAAAAGCAGCAGAAGCATCTGTACAGAAAAGTACAGAAGCACCAAAACGCCAGGCGGATAATCAGAACAGAAACAGCCAGCGTCCGGCAGAAGGAAATCAGGGAAGACCTCAGAACCGTCAGCCAAGAGAACAGAGAGACGGCGCAAGAGACAATGGCAGAGGCCGTGATTTCAAAGGCGGAGACAGAAGACCTGACAACAGAAATCAGGGAGACAGAAGACCTTCTGACAACAGAGGTCAGGGAAGACCTTCCAGAAATAATGAAGGACGTCCATTCAGAAATGACGGTGAGGGAAGACCTGCAAGAAATAATCAGGGAGACAGAAGACCTGATAACAGAAACCAGGGAGACAGAAGACCTTCCGACAACAGAGGTCAGGGAAGACCGGATGGAAATAACCGTTTCGGCGGCGGACGTTCCGGACAGCGTCCGGGAGCAGGAAGAAGAAATGACAGTGACGCAGTATTTACGCCGGAACTGACAAAAACTTCCAAAGACAGCAAGAGAGAACGAGACAGAGAAAATAAAAACAAGAAAAAAGATTTTGACAAATCTCAGGGCGGCGGACACAGACCAAACCAGGGCGGAAGAAGAAATATGTCCAGACTGCCGAAGGCTCTTCAGAAGCCGACGCCGCAGCCGAAGCAGGAAGAAAAGAAACCTGAGGTTAAGGAAATCACACTTCCTGAGAAGATGACAATCCGTGAACTGGCAGAGGCTATGAAGATGCAGCCGTCAGTGATCGTGAAAAAACTTTTCATGGAAGGCACTATGGTAACCGTAAACCATGAAATCGATTTTGAAAAGGCACAGGAGATCGCTCTTGGATATGACATCATTGCAGAACCGGAAGAAAAAGTAGATGTGATCGGAGAACTTCTGAAAGAGGAAGAGGAAAATGAAGAAGATATGGTTTCCAGACCTCCGGTAGTCTGTGTTATGGGTCATGTTGACCACGGTAAGACATCTCTTCTGGATGCTATCCGAAATACCAGCGTTACAAGAGGAGAAGCCGGCGGCATCACACAGCATATCGGTGCATATGTAGTTGATTGCAACGGTCAGAAGATCACTTTCCTGGATACACCAGGTCATGAGGCATTTACGGCTATGCGTATGCGCGGTGCCAATGCTACAGACATTGCAGTTCTCGTTGTTGCGGCAGACGATGGTGTTATGCCTCAGACAGTAGAAGCAATCAGCCATGCCAAGGCTGCTGGCGTAGAGATCATTGTTGCTATCAACAAGATCGATAAGCCAAGTGCAAATGTGGAAAGAGTAAAACAGGAACTTTCTGAATATGAACTGATCCCGGAGGACTGGGGCGGAAGTACTATTTTTGTACCGGTTTCTGCACATACCGGAGAGGGAATCGACAGCCTTCTGGAAATGATCCTTCTTTCTGCAGAAGTATGCGAACTGAAAGCAAATCCAAACCGTGCGGCAAGAGGTCTTGTTATTGAGGCACAGCTTGATAAAGGCAAAGGACCGGTAGCGACTATTCTTGTACAGAAGGGAACACTTCATGTAGGAGATTTTATTGCAGCAGGTGCATGCAGCGGTAAAGTACGTGCCATGATGGATGACAAGGGACGCAGAGTAAAAGAAGCTGGTCCGTCTACACCGGTTGAAATCCTGGGACTTGGAGATGTGCCAAACGCAGGAGAGATCCTGATGTCCTTCCCAAGTGATAAGGAAGCGAAAAACTTTGCAGGTGCATTTGTATCTGAGAATAAGAACCGTCTTCTTGAGGAGACGAAAGGTAAGCTTTCTCTGGACAATCTTTTTGATCAGATCCAGGCAAGTGATCTGAAAGAACTGCCTCTTATTGTTAAAGCAGACGTGCAGGGATCAGTAGAGGCTGTGAAACAGAGCCTTACAAAACTTTCCAATGAAGAAGTTGTTGTCCGTGTGATCCACGGCGGAGTAGGTGCTGTCAATGAATCTGACGTATCTCTTGCAGCTACCTCCAATGCCATCATCATTGGATTTAATGTACGTCCGGATGCAATGGCAAAACAGCTTGCAGATCAGGAAGGGGTAGATCTTCGTCTGTACAGAGTTATCTATCAGGCGATCGAAGATGTAGAAGCCGCTATGAAGGGTATGCTTGATCCGGTTTATGAAGAGAAAGTTATCGGACACGCAGAAGTACGCCAGCTGTTTAAGGCATCCGGTGTGGGAACTATTGCAGGAAGCTATGTGCTTGACGGTATGTTCCAGAGAAACTGCAAGGTTCGTATCACAAGAGAAGGCGATCAGATCTTTGAGGGCGAGCTGGCATCCCTTAAGAGATTTAAAGACGATGTAAAAGAAGTTAAGGCAGGCTACGAGTGTGGTCTTGTATTTGACGGTTTCAATGACATTAAAGAAGAAGACCACGTTGAAGCCTATATCATGGTGGAGGTACCAAGATAGGAGTGAGGCATAAATGAGAAAAAACAGCATAAAGAATACAAGGATCAACGGTGAAGTTTTGAAGGAATTAAGCGCTATTATCCGAGGCGAGATCAAAGACCCGCGTATTCATCCCATGACATCTGTCATGGCTGTAGAAGTGGCTCCTGATTTAAAAACATGTAAAGCATATATCAGTGTGCTTGGTAATGACGAGGCAAAAAAAGCAACCATCACAGGACTTAAAAGTGCAGAGGGCTATATCCGGCGTCAGCTTGCAAAGAACCTGAATCTCAGAAATACGCCGGAGATCCGTTTCATTCTGGACGAATCCATAGAATATGGTGTAAATATGTCGAGAATGATCGATGAGGTAACCAGGAAAGAAGCTTCCCGCGAGATGACGGAGGAAGAATAAGAGGGATAGATTATGAATAATATTTCTGAAGTACTGGATGGTGTAAAAAAAGTAGGAATCGGCGGACATATAAGACCGGATGGTGACTGTGTTGGTTCCTGCATGGCTTTGTACCTGTATATAAAAAATAATTATCCGGAAATCAGTGTTAAGGTATACCTGGATTCTCCCAAGCCTGTTTTTGATCACATTGACAGAATCGGAGAAATCCATACAGAGGCAGACGGTGATCAGGAATTTGACCTTTTTGTTACATGTGATGTAAGTGCAAGAGATCGTTTAGCTATCGTCGACAGATATTTTGACAGGGCTAAAAAGACCGTTTGCATCGATCATCATATAAGCAATACAGGATTTGCTGATGTCAACTATATAAAAGGTGATGTAAGCTCCTGCTGTGAAGTTCTTTATGGTCTTATGGATAAGGATAAGGTGGATCAGTCTGTGGCAGCAGCTGTTTACACAGGCATGATCCACGATACAGGAGTATTCCAGTACTCATCTACTTCTCCGGAGACCATGAGGATAGCCGGAGAACTGATGAAGACCGGCTTCGAATTTAACCGGATCATCGATCAGTCCTTTTATGAAAAAACATATCTGCAGAACCAGGTTATGGGAAGAGTGCTGGCAGAAAGCATTCTTCTTATGAACGGAACCTGCATTATCGGGTATCTGAGAAAAAAGGATATGGATTTCTATGGTGTAGATGGAAAAGATCTGGATGGAATTGTAAGTCAGCTTCGTCTTACAAAGGGGGTAGAGGTCGCGATGTTTCTCTATGAAATGGAGACACAGACCTTTAAGGTGTCCCTCAGATCCAATGGAAACGTGGATGTAAGCAAGGTGGCTGTATATTTTGGCGGAGGCGGACATACAAGAGCAGCAGGCTGTGATCTTCAAGGCTCTATGTATGATGTGATCAACAATGTGACACGGGAGATATACCGCCAGATATGTCTGGAGACAGAAAAATGATGGATGGAGTTTTAGTCGTCAGGAAAGAAAAGGGGTTTACCTCCCATGATGTGGTTGCAAAACTCCGTGGTATCCTTCATATGAAAAAAATCGGCCATACAGGAACTCTGGATCCGGATGCGGAAGGTGTTCTTCCTGTTGTACTGGGAAAGGCTACCCGTCTTGTGGAAATGCTTACAGAAAAAGAAAAGACATATGAGACAGTTCTCCATCTTGGAATCGAAACAGACACTCAGGATATGACAGGACAGGTTCTGAAGGAACTTCCCGTTCAGGTTTCAGAAGAAAAGCTTAAAGAAACCGTAGAGAGCTTTTTAGGTGAGCAGCAGCAGATCCCGCCTATGTATTCGGCTCTGAAAGTAAACGGGAAAAAACTTTATGAGCTTGCCAGAGAGGGAAAAACTGTAGAACGTAAAGCACGGCCTGTGACCTTTTCTGAAATTCAGATCATGGAGATGGATTTTCCGCTGATTAAACTGTCCGTAACCTGCAGCAAAGGAACATATATCCGTACACTTTGCCATGATATCGGGCAAAAACTTGGCTGCGGAGGGTGTATGGAAGAGCTTCTCCGTACACGTTCCGGCCAGTTTACTTTAGAAGAAAGTCTGACTCTGGATGAAATCCAGCAGCTGATGCAGCGAGGCAAACTGGAAGAACATTTGGTGGGAATTGAGGAAATCCTTGAAAACTATCCGACAGTCCGCTGTACCGAAATGGCAGACAGACTTCTGGAAAATGGAAATCCTGTAGGGGAAAATCTGGCAGAAACTGGATGCAGAGAAGGATGGGTCAGGATGTATACCAGCAAGGGTGTGTTTATCGGTATTTACCAGTGGCATAAAGCCAGCGCCTCTTATCGTCCGGTAAAGATGTTTTTATGAAGCAGAATGTCAGGAGCAGATCATGGAATACATGACAATAGAAGGCCAGTTTCCAAGATTGTGCGGCAGTGCAGTGACTTTGGGAAAATTTGACGGAGTACACAAAGGACACAGAAAGCTGATCAGCAGGATTCTGGAGCAGAAAAAAGAAACAGGGGCGACAGCAGTCGTGATCGCCTTTGTTTCAGACAGAAAAACAATTTTTACAAAAGCAGAACGCAGGGATCTTCTGGAACATATGGGAGTAGACGTGCTTTTGGAATGTCCTCTGAACAGCGAGATCAGGCATATGAAGGCGGAGAGCTTTATACGCCAGGTGCTTGTGGGAGCGCTTCAGGCGTCCTATGTTGCAGTAGGAGAAGACTTTCGGTTTGGTTTTGAGCGAAAAGGAACTCCGGATCTTCTGGTAAACGCCGGAGCCAGATATGGTTTCAAGGCAGATATTCTTTCCAAGGAAATGGAAGGAACCAGAAAGATAAGCAGTACCTATATCAGAGAAGAGCTTGCAAAAGGAAATATGGAAAAAGTTTCTTCCCTTCTGGGCAGAGATTATTTTATATCCGGGGTGGTAGAGCATGGACGGGGAATGGGACACAGAGATTTTTTTCCTACAGCAAATCTCATCCCAATGCCGGAAAAACTGCTGCCTCCAAATGGCGTTTATGTCACGTTGTCCAGTTTTGGTCAGGAAATCTATCCTGGCATTACAAATGTAGGTTACAAGCCTACCATAGGGGAAACCTTTGTAGGAGTGGAATCATATTTATTTGACTGTGAAAAAAATCTTTATGGAAAGACCTGTACCGTGGAATTTCGAAAATATTTAAGAGAAGAGCACAAGTTTTCTTCTTTTGAGGCTTTGAAAAAGCAGATTCAGGAAGATATCCGTAAAGGAAAAGATTATTTCAGCAGATGATATTCTGCAATAAGGTCGGTAAATATACATTTTCTTTAATAGGAAGATCATTGATAAAGAAAGAATATACAAGGGAGAACAGAGAATGGCAGGGATTATTCTTGGGTTAATGGGCGGCCTTGGTATGTTTTTGTACGGCATGAAGCTTATGAGCGATGGCCTGGAAAAAGCAGCAGGGGCTAAAATGAGAAGTATTCTGGAGTTTTTTACAAAAACTCCGTTAAGAGGAATCCTCGTCGGAACATTTTTTACGGCGGTGATCCAGTCTTCAAGTGCGTCTACGGTTATGGTAGTCAGTTTTGTAAATTCCGGACTGATGAATCTTTATCAGGCAGCAGGCGTGATCATGGGTGCCAATATCGGTACCACAGTAACTTCGCAGCTGATTTCTTTAAATCTGTCTGCACTTGCACCGGCTATTGTTATGGCAGGTGTGATCATGGTAATGTTCTGTAATAAAACAAAGATCCAGAGAGCAGGAGAAGTCCTTCTGGGATTTGGTATTCTTTTTATGGGACTTTCCGGAATGTCAGATTCTATGTCTGTACTTCGTGAGTCACCGCAGGTAGTAGAGATCATGAGCTCACTGACCAGTCATTTTCTGGCGGTTATTGTGGGTATTGTAGTGACTACTGTGCTTCAGAGTTCCTCTGCAACAGTAGGTATCGTCCTTCTTCTTGCACAGCAGGGACTTCTGGATATCCGTATCTGCTACTTTATAATTTTTGGATGTAATATCGGATCCTGTGTATCTGCGCTTCTTGCTTCTATCAATGGTAAGAAAATTGCCAAGCGTGCAGCGCTGATCCATTTGTTCTTTAACATTATTGGAACAGCAGTTATGTATCTGGTATTCAGTTTTGCACTGGAGCCTATTACCCATATGCTCAGCGTTATGTCTCATGGAAATGTGGCAAGAGAAGTTGCCAATGCTCATACCTTGATCAAAGTTGCGGAAGTACTGCTTCTGTTTCCGTTTATTAAGCAGATCGTTAAGCTTACAGGTTTATTTGTACGGGAAGAAGACAAACCGGCAGCACAGGAATTCCAGCTTCAGTATATTGGTGAAAAATCTGTATTCTCTCCTACAACAGCAGTATTTGAGGCTACCAGAGAGATGGAGCGTATGGGAAATATCGCTATCCGTAACCTGAAAGCTTCTATGGATGCATTTTTCACAATGAATGAGAAAGAAATCCAGGAAGTTTATGAGACAGAGGATCAGATCAATCTTTTGAATCATGCCATAACAGATTATCTTGTAAAAGTAAACCAGACTACTATTCCTACAGACGATAAAAAGAGTATCGGCGGACTTTTCCATGTGGTCAATGACATTGAGCGTATCGGAGATCATGCAGAAAATGTAGCAGATGCAGCAAAACAGAGAATGGAAAATCAGGTGGAATTCAGTCCTCAGGCTAAGAGAGAGCTGAATGAAATGCTTGATATGGTTGTAAAGATCACTACTTAT
>URWL01000035.1 GCA_900551465.1 uncultured Blautia sp.
CCAGTATATTTCTCTTTTTTTCTATATTTTCTTCCAGAATTTTATATAATTCCTGATATTTCACCTTCTGTCCCTCTTTTCGATTATGATAATATCCTTATTATACGATATTTTTCTTACAAAATCCACTCTGCATTCACGGTTAAAAACAGAACCGGATTACTGTTCACACAACAGCAAAACAGGAGCCGGATCTTTTGTCCCGGCTCCTGAATACGGATCAGTTTTTTCTTTATTCCAGAATGTGTTCCCGTCCCTGGGCGATCATGGTACGTACATGATTATCTGCCAGAGAATAAAAAATAGATTTGCCCTCCCGTCTGTTCTTGACCAGCCTGCTCTGCTTCAAAATACGAAGCTGATGAGAAACCGCTGACTGTGTCATGTTCAAAGCTTTTGCCAGATCACATACACAGACCTCTGTCTCAAAAAGCACAAACAGAATACGGATCCTGGTTGGGTCTCCAAAAACCTTAAACAGCTCTGCAAGAGAATCTAATTCTATTTCATCCGGCATTGTTTCGTCTACGATTTTCAAAAGTTCCTCGTGAGTCTCTACTGTATCACAGCAAAGAATTTCTTTTTCTTCTGTCATCCGGTTTATCCCGCCTTTCCGTTCTATCATAGCACATACCGGGGAGCTTTGCACATAAATATTACAACATCTGAAATACTTCTATACATTCATCTGGTTTACAGCAGCATTAAAGCTTATTTACAAACAAAGCACGAATTGCATTCAGAACAGCAATTACCATTACCCCTACGTCCGCAAAGATTGCAAGCCACATATTGGCAATTCCCACTGCTCCCAAAATCAAACAAAGAATTTTGATTCCAATGGCAAAATAAATATTTTCATATACGATCCTCATACATTTTCTGGCAATTCGTACTGCTTTTGCCACTTTCAGAGGATCATCATCCATAAGCACTACATCTGCAGCTTCAATAGCTGCGTCTGATCCCAAAGCGCCCATGGCAATTCCTATATCTGCTCTGGAAAGCACCGGAGCATCATTAATTCCGTCGCCTACAAACGCAAGCTTTTCTTTTGCCCCTTTCCTGTCGATCATTTCTTCTACTTTCGCAACTTTATCTGCAGGAAGAAGTTCGCTGTAAACCTTATCCACACCGATTTCTGAAGCTGCCTGACGGGCCACTCGCTCCATATCTCCGGTAAGCATGACGGTTTCTCTTATACCTGATTTTTTTAACTGTCTGACTGCTTCTGCAGATGTAGGCTTCAGCACGTCTGCAATCAGAATATGACCGGCATACTGACCGTCCAAAGCTACATGGACAATCGTTCCAACCTGACTGCATTCCACATACTTAATTCCCAGGCTGTCCATAAGTTTACCATTTCCTACTGCAACAGATACGTCATCCACAATTGCAGTCACACCATTTCCGCTGATCTCCCGGATATCTGTCACACGGCTGCGATCAATTTCCTTTCCATAAGCCTTCTGAAGACTTTTACTGATAGGATGTGATGACGCACATTCTGCCATGGCTGAATATTCCAGTATTTTATGATCTTCCAGTGTATTGTGATGGACTCCACAAACCTCAAAAACACCCTTGGTAAGTGTACCTGTTTTATCAAAAACAACATATTTTGTCTGCGCAAGTGTTTCCAGATAGTTTGAACCTTTTACCAGAACACCTGCCTTGCTGGCTCCTCCGATTCCAGCAAAAAAGCTTAATGGAATGCTGATGACCAACGCACAGGGACAGCTGATAACAAGGAAGGTAAGGGCCCGGTAGATCCACTCTCCCCACTGAGGGGTCATTCCCATAAACAGCATCCGGATAATCGGCGGAAGCAAAGCCAGCGCCAGGGCGCTATAACAGACGATCGGTGTATAATAACGGGCAAATTTGGAAATAAAGTTTTCTGATCTGGATTTTCTGGAACTTGAATTTTCTACCAGATCCAGAATTTTGGAAACTGTAGATTCTCCAAATTCTTTTGTAGTACGGATTTTCAGCACTCCGGACATATTGATGCATCCACTGATGATCTCATCGTCTTCCCTTACTTCTCTCGGAAGACTTTCTCCGGTCAGAGCACTTGTATTCAGAGTTGAGTTTCCTTCTATGACAGTACCATCAATGGGAACTTTTTCACCTGGCTGTACCACGATCACGCTTCCCACTTCCACCTCATCCGGATCCACCTGTTCCAGTTTCCCGTCTCTTTCCACATTTGCATAATCCGGACGGATATCCATAAGTTCACTGATATTCCGGCGGCTTTTTCCCACAGCATAGCTTTGAAAAAGCTCACCAATCTGATAAAACAGCATAACTGCCGTTCCTTCTTTAAAATCTCCCAGACAAAGAGCACCTACAGTGGCAACTGCCATCAGAAAATTCTCGTCAAATACCTGTCTGTTCCGAATTCCTTTCCATGCCTTCTGAAGAATATCATATCCAATCACAAGATACGGAATCATAAACAAAGCAGCCCGTAAGTATCCTTCCAACGGAAGCATTGACAGTACTGCAACCAGCACAGCAGCAACAATTATACGGATCAGCATTTTTTTCTGTTTTTTATTCATAATCTGCTCCTTTTATACCTTGATCCACAGTCAGAATGCTCCCGGCATTCCTGTTGGCAGTTATCTCCCTGTCACATTTCTGACTGGCTTTTATAAATATATCTCACAGTCATCCTCTACTTTTTTGCAGTTTTTCAAAACTTCTTTCATAACTGCCTTCGGATCCTGTCCATCCTCAAATTCCACAATCATCTTCAGCATCATAAAGTTTACAGTCGCATCTTTAACTCCTGCAGTATTTTTTGCTGCCTGTTCCATTTTGTTTGCGCAGTTTGCACAATCCACTTCAATCTTATAAGTTTTTTTCATTGTACCTTCTCCTTTACATTTTGTCATATGAACAATTATTCATATGTTTGATTGTATTATATCCCCGAATATTCACTTTGTCAATATGTTTTCTGTATTTATGTTTATTGAAATATACAGAATATGATTTTTTTGTTTGTAAAGGGCATGCAGGAGTGGATTACTACGGCTTACCTGTTCCCGTGACGGATGGCACCGCAGGACAAAAGCCGGCAATTGGCCAGCGTATTTTTATTTAGCTGTTATCCACCTTCAGATACAGAGATAAAAAGGCAGATCACAGTACCTTGCGAGGTTTACCAGGAAACACAGCACAGTACATGATCTGCCTTTTTATCATTTGCATCGTCTGTGGAAAACAATAAACAAAATCCTATCTTCCCACAAATTTTATAATTTTTCCATTAATTCCTCCCGGCTGAAATTCACCAGTACGGTCAAAGCAACCGGAAAAGCAACCAGTCCCACAAGTCCAAACAGCTTCAGGCCCAGGAACAAAGCCGCCAGAGTCGCCAGAGGATGGAGACCGATCTGGCGCCCTACAATCCTGGGTTCCACCATATTCCTTACCACTAAAATTACCAGGTAAAGCACAAGAAGCCCAATTGCAAGTCCATGTTCCTCTATAATAAAGAGGACTGCAGCCCACGGAAGAAGTACGCCTCCTGTTCCCAGCACCGGAAGGATATCAAATACCGCAATCCCCAAAGCCAGAAGAGCAGGATACGGCATACCCAGAAGGAACATTCCTGCACACAGTTCCGCAAAAGTCAGCAGAAACAGAAAGCTGTAGGATCTGATATAAATAAATAATACATTCTTTACATAAGACTGTCCCTTTTCTACAAAAGCCAGCTGTTTTGGCGTCAGAAGCTTTTTGAAAAAGGATGTGATTCCGTCATAATCTCCCACAAAGAAAAACGTAGCTACAACTGTGATCACAAGCTTGATCACAAAACTTGGAATCCCACTGATTCCCCCTGACAGAATCTGTACCACTTTCATGGAGAAGCTGGAAACATAAGTCCCCAGATTATTTGTCATCTCCTCAAAAGAATTTTCAATGGTCTTTGCTACAGACGGGTGCACAGAAGCCATAGACTCTTCCAGATAATCAGAAATCGCCTCAAACACAGGCACTACCGTAGTATTGTAAAAATGAGGCACCTTACGCACCAGACCTCCGACTCCATCCAAAAGTCTCAGTCCCGCCCAGGCCGCCAGAAGAAACAGCAGTCCGTAAAATACAGCACAAAACACAATTGATATTATTTTTTTCTTTTTGGGATCTGTTTTTATTTTTCTTACAGGAACCTGAATCACTGCCGCTACAACAAAAGCAATGATAAAAGGCATCATAGGAGATACCAGATATTTACATGCCACCCACACCAATATAGCTATCAGCGCATAAAATACAACATTGATGATAAATTTTTTCTTTCGCTCTACTCTGTTCTCCATGCTGTCTCACTCCCTGACGAAAACTGCCACAGCCTCTGTCCAGACTGTCTGGCAGAACTGATCTACACAGCAGGCTTTTTCCAGACGATAGCCTGCGTGGAGAAATGTTTCCATATCTTCTGCAAGACTGGTTGCCTTACAGGATACATATACGATACGCTTTACTCCATAAGAAAGAATCTTCGGAAGGGCTTTGGGATGTACTCCCTCACGAGGCGGATCCAAAATGATCATATCTGGTTTTTCCGTAAGATCATCCAATACCTTCAGAACATCTCCGGCTATAAAACGACAATTGGAAAGCCCGTTAAGCTCTGCGTTTTTCCGTGCCGCCTCTACCGCTTCCTCTACGATCTCCACGCCGATCACTTCCCTGGCTACAGGAGCCAGCAGCTGGGCAATCGTTCCCGTCCCGCTGTAAAGATCAAACACTTCCATACCTCTTGCATCTTCAACATATGAACGGACCACAGAATACAGAACCTCTGCCGCCAAGGAATTTGGCTGAAAGAAAGAAAACGTACTGATGCGGAACTTCAATCCCAGCAGAGTTTCATAAAACCAATCCTTCCCGTACAGGATCCTTGTCTCATCACTTTTTACCACATCGGAAAGAGAATCATTAATAATATGCATGATTCCCACAATCTTTCCTTCCAGCTGCAGAGAAAGAAGCTGTTCTTTCAGGGGTTCCAGATCATGCTGCTCCTGGCTGGTAGTAACCAGATGCACAAGGATCTCACCTGTTGTCACTCCCCGTCTCACCAGAAGATGACGGAGATATCCTACATGCTGCATTTTTCTATAATAGGATACCCCTCTTTCTCTGAAATAATCACGGACACATGTCAGAATATCTGTCATATCTTTATGGACAAGCTTACAGTCGTCTGTATTCAGCACATCATAGGTACTGCCTTTTTTGTGAAGCCCGAGAGAAAGCGGTCCGTCCTTATACTCATCTCCAAAAGAAAATTCCATCTTATTCCGATAGCAGAACTCTTCGGGACTTCCATGGATCCCTTCCCATACAAAATCAGCATTTCCCTCTTTATCAACCTGGCCTTCTCTTATCAGAACCTCCTCCAGAAGTTCCCGGATCTGCCGCTCCTTCATCTGAAGCTGATCTTCATAGGACATGGTCTGGTACATACAGCCGCCGCACTGGGGAAAGGAGGAGCACACCGGTTCCCGTTTTTCCAGAGAAGACTTTTCCATAATTTCCAGTATCCTTCCCTGAGCTTTATTTTTTCGTTTCTTCTGAATCACAAACCGGACTTTCTGCCCGGGGATCCCGTTTTTTATCAGGATCTTCTGATCCTCCAGAATCACATAACCCTTATTGGGAAAATCCACTTTTTCTATAATGCCTTCGTATATCTCACCTTTTTTCATATAATTTCTGTCTTCAAAAACTCCTTTTCATCAAAATAATCAAATTTCTGCCGCGCTGACCCTGAGCGCATTCTCTCCAAGTATTTCTGATGCAGCAGGAAAATCAGTGTAAAATATACCTATTTCCCGGTTCATCAAGAAAACAGCCCCGGTATCAACCGGAGCTGTCGGTTTTTATTCTTCCTCGTCCTCAAAATAATCGTCGAAGTCATCATCAAAATCTTCTTCAAAATCTTCCAGATAATCCGGTGTAAAGAAACGATAAACAGCAAAGGCAATTCCTGCTACTGCAGCAACGGCGCCAATAATGGCCAACACCCAGAGGACTGTATTTTTCTGTTTGTCATCTTCTTTTTTCTTTAAAACTGCCAGTAACTCTTCGATTTTAGTATTCATGTTCATATGCGCACCATCCTCTCTTTTTTCCGTCGGCATACTCACTGCCGTCACACAGGCAGTTCCCCGCAAAAACGTTTCCTGCCTACATTGATCTATAGGTTATAGTATAACACCAACCGTAAGATTTTACCATAAGATATATAAAATTTTAGATTTTCTTAAGCTTTGCAAAACCGGCAAACATCTTCTTTATTCCTACACGGTCGAAATCTACCGTAACCTCATAATCTCTTCCGCCTTCAACAATATCCTTGACCATGCCTACACCAAACTTCACATGGCGTACTGTATCTCCTACTCCATAATCCAGAGAATCGGCCTTTTTCACCGTAAAGCTCTGCGGCTGGAATGCCTTTGACTGAAATGCCATTTTCATCTGCATATAACTGCTTTTTGCAGAAGAAGTTTCCTGTATTTTTGGTTTTTTCTCCTGAATGGTATGTCCAAGTTCCACCAGTTCCCTTGGAATTTCTCTGACAAACCGGGACACGCGGTTGTACTGTGTCTCTCCTCTGATCATCCTCTGCTGTGCACAGGTGAGGGTAAGGTCTTTCATAGCTCTTGTGATCCCCACATAGCAAAGACGGCGTTCCTCCTCCATATCTGAAAGATCTCCGGAAAAAATACACATACTGCTTGGAAACACCCCGTCTTCCATTCCTGCCAGATATACATAAGGAAATTCCAGTCCTTTAGCGCTATGTAACGTCATCAGAAGAACATAATCCTGATCCGGATCTACAGAGTCAATATCCGCGATCAGTGCAATCTCTTCCAAAAATCCGGATAAAGAAGCCTCTCTTCCCTCTGCAGCCATAGCTTCCTGATAAGAAACGGTCTTGGAGATCAGCTCATCGATATTTTCCAGTCTTGCTCTGGATTCTTCCGTATCTTCTTCTCTTAATTCATCTGCATATCCGGTAAGATCAATGATCTCCTCCAGGAGCTCCTGAACCGTATAGGCAGCTGCCTTGCTTTTCAGTGACTGGATAAAAGTAACAAAACCATCGATCTTGGACTGGGCACGTCCGATGGACGGAATTTCCTCTGACACACGGAGCGCATCATAAAAGCTGACCTGCATATGATCTGCATATTCCTGAACTCTTCCAATGGTGGTGGCTCCTATCCCTCTTTTCGGTACATTCAGAATACGGCGAACAGCCAGATCATCTGCCGCATTATCTATAGTTTTCATATAAGACAGCAGATCCTTGATCTCTTTACGGGCGTAGAAGTTCACACCGCCAACGATCTTATAGGGAATATTGGCCAGAAGACATTTTTCTTCAAAAAGACGGGACTGGGCATTTGTCCTGTAAAGGATGGCGCAGTCACGATACCGGCATGTGCCTTCCCTATGTTTTTTGGATATATCTCCAACAACATACTCGGCTTCCTCAAATCCATTCATAAACTGACGGAAATGAAGCTTATCCCCCTCAGGATTCTCTGTCCACAGAGTCTTTGGCTTACGCTCTGTATTATTGGCGATCACGTCATTGGCTGCATTAAGGATATTCTGGGTAGAGCGGTAATTCTGTTCCAGACGGATCACCTTTGCGTCCGGAAATACCCGTTCGAATCCAAGGATGTTTCCGATATTAGCGCCACGGAATTTATAAATTGACTGGTCATCATCACCTACCACACAGAGATTTCCATAACGGGAAGCCAGAAGGCTGACAAATTTAAACTGTACCGTATTGGTATCCTGGTACTCGTCTACCATAATATAGCGGAAACGCTCCTGATACTGCTCCAGTACCTGATCGCAGTGCTGAAACAATTCCACTGTTTTTACGATCAGATCATCAAAATCAAGGGCATTATTCCTTCTTAAAGAATTCTGGTATTCACGGTAGATCTCCGCAACCTTTTTCTCATTAAAGTCCGCTGCATTCAAAAGCATTTCATCCGGAGTGATCAGCTCGTCCTTGGCATGAGAGATCTGTGCCAGAAGAGAGCGTTCCTTATATTTTTTCGTATCCACATTCAGCCGTCTGCACACATCCTTCATCAGTGTCTTCTGGTCGTCTGTATCATAAATGGTAAAATTATTATCATATCCGATCCTGTCCGCATGTCTGCGCAGAATTCTTACACAGGTAGAATGAAACGTGGAAACCCACACGCTTCCCCCGTCCATTCCCACAATCTTATCCACACGTTCCCTCATTTCCTGAGCGGCCTTGTTGGTAAAGGTAATGGCGAGGATATTCCATGGGTTCACACCCTTTTCTGCAATAAGGTAAGCAATCCTGTGAGTCAGCACTCTGGTCTTTCCGGATCCTGCTCCTGCCAGGATCAGAAGAGGGCCTTCGGTATGGTAAACAGCCTCCTGCTGCATATTGTTCAATGATTCATAAATACTCATAAATTCTCCTGTATCTGTTGATTCGTTGATGGTCTGTTTCTTCCGCTCTCCGGCGGCTTTTGTCATGGAATCAATTTTATCATCTGCCGGTGAAAATGACAAGCAGGAACAAAGAGAAATCCCCTTTGCTCCTGCCTGTTATTTTAGATATTTTTCTTAACCTTAATTCTTTAATTTCAGATAAAACTCCCAGCTCTGGTACTCCACCTTTGCCTCCGGCAGCGGAAGACCGCCGTACATCAGCGCTCCCCCTGTATATTCTCTGCCTTCCAGAAGGTAAATGCCCTCTTCTTTCAGCCCTCTTAATAATACCCGGGCAGGCGGATCGTTTGTCCTTACCTTAGATGCAACAACGCTTACCAGCGCTTCCTTCTGATCCGGACTGACAAACTCCCAGGCGGCATAATGCCGTTCCTCAGAAGGCGCTGTCAGACGGAAGTAGTCGCCTCTCTGGATCAGTTCATAATACTCCTTAAACCGGCAGATCTGCTTTCGTATCTCTTCCTTTTCCTCTTCTGTCAGCTTAGCCGGATCCAGCTCATACCCAAAGGTTCCTGCCATAGCTACTGTTGCCCTTGTGCCAAGTGGTGTGGTCCTTCCGGTCTGATGATTAGGGCAGGCAGAAACATGCGCTCCCATAGCGCTGACCGGATAACAGAAGGAGGTTCCATACTGGATTTCCAGACGCTCAATGGCATCTGTATCATCACTGCACCAGATCTGAGGGGTATAGTGAAGCATTCCTGCATCAAATCGTCCGCCTCCACCGCTGCAGCCTTCAATAAGCATATCCGGATATCTTCTGCCCAGACGGTCCAGAAATTCATACAGACCAAGCACATAACGATGAAGCACCTCTCCCTGACGGTCTGCAGGAAGCTGGGCAGAATATACATCACAGATGCTTCTGTTAAAGTCCCATTTCAGATAGTCCACATCTGCTTTATCCAGAACCTGTACCATCTCCTTAAAAATATGATCCCGCACATCCTGTCTGGAAAAGTCAAGAACCAGCTGATTCCGGGATCTTACCGGATTTCTTCCCGGAATCTGGAATGCCCAGTCCGGATGCGCCCGGTAAAGATCGCTGTCCTGAGACACGCACTCCGGTTCGTACCAGATACCAAATTTCATTCCGAGACCATGAATTTTTTCTGAAAGCTCCTGCAAAGTACAGCCAAGCTTTTTCTCATTAACCTGCCAGTCTCCCAGACCGCTGTTATCATCGTCCCTTTTTCCAAACCATCCGTCATCCATAACAAAAAGCTCCACACCCATGTCTGCCGCATCCTTTGCCATGGCGATCAGTTTATCCCCGGTAAAATCAAAGTATGTACCTTCCCAGTTATTGATCAGCACCGGTCTCCTTGCATTTTTGAATTTTCCTCTGCACAGATTATTTCTAATTGCCCGGTGAAAAACATGGGTCATTTTTTCAAAACCTTTGTCGCTGTAGACCAGCGCAGCCTCCGGCGCATAAAAACTTTCTCCCTTTTCCAGCTTATATCGGAAATTTCCCGGGTGGATGCCCATCAGCACTCTTGTCTGATTGAACTGATCTTTTTCCGCTTCTGCCAGAAAATTCCCGCTGTACAAAAGAGAAAATCCATAGCAGTTTCCCTGGGTCTCTGATGCCTTCGGATCTGCAACCATCACAAATGGATTGTACTGGTGGCTGGAGGTTCCCCGAACTCCGCCTGCCGACTGGATACCATGATGTATGGCAGTTCTGGATACCTGACGCTCCATTTCATGTCTTCCATAAAAGGTCATCCAGTCCCAGTTTCCGTAAGGCTGATCCAGGCATAAAGACATGACACGTTCCAGGTACACCGGATCTTCTCCGCAGTTTTCCACAGAAACTGTTCTTGTCATAAGATCCAGTTCCTCAAACACACCATAAAAAAGCTTTACAAGAAGATTTTTTCTTTCATTTTTCATGGTGATCACAAGAGTCTCCGCCTGTCCCGGATTCTCTTCATAAAAAGCCGGAAGTCCGGGAATCTGATATTTTCCTTCCAGAATCTCATAACCTTCATATCTCAGATCTACAGCAGAAGATCCGTACACATCTCTCACAGCCAGAGCACTTTCCCGGTAATCGCCGCCCCCAAAGCAGGAATACTCCTGAGGAAGCGTATCCAGAGAATACGTCCTGTCCATTCCAGCCTCATAAGGATTTCCGGAAAATCCATGGTCTCTTTTCTGGATTAGGTATGAAAAATCCATATTCTCTGTTCTTTTTCCATAATACGTGTGAAGAAGGACGCCCA
>URWL01000036.1 GCA_900551465.1 uncultured Blautia sp.
TGAAGGAACAGCATATTGAAGGCGTGGTGGATATGATTCCGGCTTTCTGTTCTCTTCTGATCAATTACGATCCACGTGTGATCTCATATGAAGAAATCAGAGAAAGAATGAAAGCACTGGTGAGGGTAGACGCAAAAGCGGGAGAAACAAGAAAGAGAATCTTTGAAATACCGGTATGCTACGGCGGAGAATACGGACCGGATATTGCAAATATCGCAGAAAACGCAGGTCTTTCTGAGGAAGAGGTGATCCGTATCCATTCTTCAAAAGATTATCTGATCTATATGCTGGGGTTTCTTCCTGGATTCACCTATCTTGGCGGTTTGGATGAGAGACTTCATACGCCTCGCCTGGCAAATCCAAGGATTCGCATCCCGGCAGGAAGTGTGGGCATAGGTGGTTCTCAGACGGGAATTTACCCTTTGGACTCACCAGGAGGATGGCAGCTTATGGGAATGACTCCGGTAAAAACCTACGATCCTTCCAGGGAAATTCCGATCCTTGTAGAAGCAGGTGATTATATCCGTTTTGTTCCGGTAGAGGAAGAGGAATATTTTCGTATAAAAGAAGCGGTGGATCGTGGAGAATATCAGTGTACAGTTCACGAGGAAGAGGTGTAAAATGGGAATTCGTATTTTAAAAGGCGGAATGATGACCACTGTGCAGGATCTGGGGCGTACCGGATATCAAAGTCAGGGATTTTCTGTGGCAGGTGTTATGGATGTGCGTTCCTTTAAGATCGCAAATCTTCTTCTGGATAATCCGGAAAATGAAGCAGTTCTGGAGTTCACACTTATCGGACCGACGCTGGAATTTACTTCCGCTACGATCATAGCCATTACCGGCGGAGATTTTCATCCGCAGGTAAACGGAGAGCCGGTACCTATGTATACGGCGTTGTACATGAATAAGGGGGATATCCTGCAATTTGGAAGTGCCAGAACCGGAAGCAGGGGGTATATTGCATTTTCAAGTTATCTTGAGATCCCGGTAGTTATGGGAAGCCGCTGCACTAATATGAAGAGCAGCATCGGAGGTTTCAAAGGAAGAAAACTGCAGGCCGGAGATTATATGAATTTCCGGATCAAAAGACGTTATCTTCCGTTCTTTCTTTCAAGAAAGCTGGAGCCGGAGGACTTTGACCAGGACTCTGCGGAGATACGTGTAGTTATGGGACCCCAGGATGACCTGTTCAGTAAACAGGGGATTGAAGCGTTTTTGAATCAGGAATATACAGTAACCAGTGACTTTGACAGAATGGGATGCAGACTGGAAGGCCCGTTTATTGCTCCAAAGGAAACTTCAGATATTATTTCTGATGGGATTGCCTTTGGATCTGTTCAGGTTCCTTCACATGGGAAACCCATCATTCTTCTTTCAGACAGGCAGACTACAGGAGGATATGCAAAGATTGCAACGGTAGCATCAGTAGATATTCCAAAGGTTGTCCAGAGAAAGACAGATCACAAGATCCATTTTAGGGCAATCACAGTACAGGAGGCACAGGAACTTTATCTGAAGGAAATCAAAGAGCTGGATGCCATGAGAAACATCATCCATCAGCCATGTAAGGAGGTTCTGGACTGCCGTCTGGTTGCTAAGAGACTGATGAAATTATTTGAATAACATGAAATTTTAGAAAAATATCATAGAAAAGGAGATACAGGAATGGATTTAGAAAAGATTGAAGGACTGGTTAAGATTATTGAGAATTCTTCTCTGACAGAGTTTACCTTAAAAGAAGGCGACCTGAAGATTACAATGAGTAAGCTGGATCATCCGCCGGTAGTGGCAGCAGGAATGCCTGTGGCACCGGCTCCTGCAGTATCTGCAGAAGCACCAGCATCAGAAGCGGAGGAGGCAGATGAAAAGCTGTTTATTACTTCCCCCATCGTTGGAACATTTTATTCTGCTCCGGCACCGGATGCACCAGCTTTTGTAAAGGTGGGAGATCAGGTGAAAAACGGTCAGACCGTATGTATTCTTGAAGCAATGAAGCTGATGAATGAGATCCAGAGTGATTTTGACTGTGAGATTGAGGCTGTTCTGGTAAGTAATGAGCAGAAGGTGGAATATGGACAGCCTCTGTTCCGTGTAAAGAAATTATAAGAGCCGGAGGGAGGCGTGAATATTGTTTAACAAAATTTTAATCGCCAACCGGGGTGAGATCGCTGTCCGTATCATACGTGCCTGCAGGAATCTGGGAATCCGCAGCGTGGCTGTTTATTCCAAAGAGGATGCAAAAAGCCTTCATGTACAGCTGGCAGACCAGAGGATATGCATCGGGGAAGGTCCTGCAAGGAACAGCTACCTGAATATGGACCGTATCATTCAGGCTGCCAGAAATATGGGAGCGGACGCGATTCATCCGGGATTTGGTTTTTTATCTGAAAACAGTGAGTTTGTACGAAGATGTAAGGAAAATGGAATTACCTTTATTGGTCCCGATGCAGATGTCATAGACAAAATGGGAAATAAATCTCAGGCAAGAAAGACAATGATGGAGGCGGGTGTGCCGGTAGTGCCGGGAACAAAGGAGCCTGTATACGATGCTGAGACAGGTCTGAAGCTTGCAAAAGAAATCGGATATCCGGTTATGATCAAGGCTTCCTCAGGAGGCGGCGGAAAGGGAATGAGAGTAGCTGCTTCTGAAGATGAATTTGAATTTCAGTTTAATGTGGCACAAAGAGAATCTGCAAATGCTTTTGGTGATGATACCATGTATATCGAAAGATTTGTGGAAAATCCACGCCATGTGGAGATTCAGATTATGGCAGATAATTTCGGCAATGTAGTTGCGCTGGGAGAAAGGGACTGTTCAGTACAGAGAAACCATCAGAAGCTGATCGAGGAATCTCCGTCGCCGGCTATTACGGAAGAAACCAGAGAAAAGATGAACCAGTATGCAGTTCTTGCGGCAAAAACAGTAAATTATACCAATGCAGGAACCATCGAGTATATAGTAAGCCCTAAGGGTGAATTTTTCTTTATGGAAATGAATACCAGAATACAGGTGGAGCATGGGGTTACAGAAATGGTTACAGGTACTGACCTGATCATCGAACAGATCCGTGTTGCTATGGGACTTCCGCTAAGCTTTAACCAGGAAGACGTTAAACTTCGGGGACATGCTATTGAATGCAGAATTAATGCAGAGATCCCGGAGAAAAACTTTATGCCAAGTCCGGGTGTGGTGCAGCATCTTCATCTTCCGGCAGGCAATGGTGTCCGTGTGGATACGGGGCTTTATACAGGCTACTGTATTCCATCAGAATACGACTCTATGATAGCAAAAGTAATCGTTCATGCTCCGGACAGAGAGGCGGCTCTTCAGAAGATGCGCTCTGCGTTAGATGAAATGCTGGTTGTGGGTGTAGAAACCAATCTGGACTTTCAGTATCAGATCATGAAACATCCGGTATTCTGCGAAGGAAGAGCAGATACAGGCTTTATTGAAAATTTAATGCATATCAAATAGGAGTGGTGTTTAGATGTTTAGAGTTGATTTGAACTGTGACCTGGGAGAAAGCTTTGGAAGCTATACAATTGGAAATGATGATCAGGTGATTCCTCTGATCACGTCCGCAAATATTGCCTGCGGATATCATGCCTCCGATCCGGTTGTGATGGATCAGACCCTTTCTATGGCAAAAGAGGCAGGGATCCGTATTGGTGCCCATCCGGGATTTCCGGATCTTATGGGATTTGGAAGAAGAAATTTAAGTGTGAGTCCGGCAGAGGCAAAGGCATATGTGCTGTATCAGCTGGGAGCGCTGGATGCTTTCTGCAGAGTGCATGGAATGAAAATGCAGCATGTAAAGCCACATGGAGCTCTTTACAATATGGCTGCAAAGGATTATGAGCTTTCCAGAGCTATCTGTGAGGGAATACAGGAATTTGACCCGCAGCTGATCGTTCTGGCTCTGTCCGGTGGAGAACTTGTCCGTGCGGCAAAAGACATGGGACTTCGTACGGCTCTGGAGGTTTTTGCAGACCGTGCATATGAGGAAGATGGTTCTCTTGTAAACCGCCGTAAAGAAGGTGCCATGATCACAGACGAAGATCTGGCAGTTGCCCGTGTAGTACGGATGGTAAAAGAGAAAAAAGTTACAGCTGTTACAGGAAAGGATATTCCAATCCAGGCAGACTCCGTCTGTGTTCATGGAGACGGTGCAAAAGCCCTTGCTTTTGTGGAAAAAATACGCAGGGCTCTGACTGAGGAGGGCGTGGAGATCTGCGCTCTTGACAGGATCGTGTAAATGTGAGATAAAATAAGACAGAACCACCGTAAGCTGTGGGAACACAGATGATCCGGAGGCACTGTCTTATTTTTTATTCAGTATGTCCGAAAAACAGAAAACTGTGACAAGGTCACGGAATCTTTTTTAATAAGGTGTATACTATAAATTAGTAAGAAAGCAGGTGATAAGAAATATGGAAAAAGTTGTTATCATCGGTGCAGGACCGGCGGGAATCTCGGCGGCACTTTATACGGTCAGGGGAAATATGGATCCATTGGTGATCCATACCGGGATCGGCGCACTGGAAAAGGCAGAAAAAATAGAAAATTATTATGGGCTGGAACGTCCTTTGTCCGGGCAGGAGCTTTTTGACAGGGGAATTGCTCAGGCAAAGGATCTGGGAGTTCGCTTTCTGGAGGCTCAGGTTCTGGGGATTTCAGGGTTTGATACGTTTACTGTAAAGACTACAGCCGGAGATATTGAAACAGAAAGCGTGATTCTTGCAACCGGAGGAAAGCGTACGGCACCGGCGATTCCGGGAATTCGGGAATATGAGGGCAGAGGTGTAAGCTACTGTGCGGTATGTGATGCATTTTTTTACAGAGGCAGAGAGGTAGCGGTTCTGGGAAACAGTGATTTTGCACTTCATGAAGCAGAAGAACTCAAAAATGTAACACCGTCTGTCACTATTTATACAAATGGGGAAAAACCGGAATTTTCCAGGAACCATTCTATTGCAGTTAATACCATGAGGATCCAGGCTATTGAAGGAGAACAGACTGTTTCCGGACTTCGGATGGAAAATGATATGAATGTTCAGGAAGAAGGGAAGCAGGAGGTTTCTTTTTATCCGGCAGAGGGCGTTTTTGTTGCCCTTGGTACAGCTGGCAGTACGGAGATTGCCCGTCAGATGGGTGCAGAGTTAACGGAAAAAGGCAATATTAAAGTAAACGAAAATATGGAAACAACCATTCCAGGACTATTTGCGGCAGGAGACTGTACAGGAGGTCTTTTACAGATTGCCAAGGCAGTCTATGAGGGAAGTGTGGCTGGTATTCATGCAGGAAAATATGTTCGCAGAAGAAATTCGGACAGATCATAAAGGAGGATATGAGTATGGAGATTACTTTAACAACACAGAATTTTGAAAATGAGGTATTAAAATCTGAGAAACCGGTACTGGTAGATTTCTGGGCAACCTGGTGTGGTCCCTGTATGCGTCAGGCACCGATCGTGGAAGAACTGGCAGCCGAGGGCTATTCAGTAGGTAAGGTTGATGTAGATCAGCAGCCGGCTCTGGCTCAGCAGTATGGGGTTATGAGTATCCCGACTTTGATCGTATTCAAAAACGGAAAAGAAGACAGCCGTGTGGTAGGTCTTACTGCCAAAAGCGATCTGATCCGTCTTCTTGGTGAATAACGGATACAGGGGAGTCTGAGCAATGAAAATATTACTGGCGGCATGCAATGCCAAATATATTCACTCCAATCCGGCAGTGTATGATCTTAGAGCATATGCATCCCGATTTAAAGAATCCATACTCCTTGGGGAGTATACGATTAATCAGACAAAAGATGAGGTTTTGAAGGATATTTACAGGAGCGGCGCTGACGTAGTATGCTTTTCCTGCTATATCTGGAACATCTCTTATATTAAGGATCTGATTCATGATCTTAAGAAAATACTTCCGGGTACGGCCTTCTGGGTCGGAGGCCCGGAGGTTTCTTTTGATGCGGAGAAACTTCTGAAGGAGCTTCCGCAGCTTGCCGGAGTTATGGTAGGAGAAGGTGAGGAGACTTTTCTGGAGCTTGCTGCTTATTATATAGAAGGAAAAGGTACACTGGAACAGATCAGAGGAATCGCATATCGTAACGGGGAGGAAATCCGTCATAATGGATGGAGAGAGATCATGGATCTAAGTAAAGTTCCGTTTGCTTATGAAAAAACAGAAGATTTCACGAATCGGATCATTTATTATGAAAGCAGCAGAGGCTGCCCTTTTTCCTGCAGCTACTGTCTGTCATCTATTGATAAGAAACTGAGATTCAGAGATCTTTCTCTGGTGAAAAAGGAACTTCAGTTTTTCCTGGACCGGAAGGTGCCTCAGGTGAAATTTGTGGACAGGACCTTTAACTGCCGTCATGATCATGCAATGGCTATATGGAAGTACATACAGGAGCATGACAACGGAGTGACGAATTTTCATTTTGAGATATCCGCAGATCTTATCCGGGAAGAAGAGCTGGAGTTGATGAGCCATATGAGACCGGGACTGATCCAGCTGGAGATTGGTGTGCAGTCTACAAATCCGGAAACAATCCAGGCGATCCATCGGACCATGAATCTGGAAAAATTGAAAAAATCAGTGGCTCGAATAAAAAGCTATGGAAATATTCATCAGCATCTGGATCTGATCGCCGGACTTCCTTATGAGGATTACGAAAGTTTTCGAAATTCTTTTAATGATGTTTATCGTATGGAGCCAGATCAGCTGCAGCTGGGGTTCCTGAAGGTTTTAAAAGGGTCATCCATGTATCAGGAAGCAGAAAAATATCAGATCCTTTATAAAGACAGAGAGCCTTATGAGGTTCTTTGTACCCGATGGCTTTCTTATAAAGATATTTTGCGGCTGAAAATGGTGGAAAGTATGGTGGAAGTGTATTATAATAGTGGTCAGTTCCAGAACACGCTTCACTGGCTGGTCGGCGCTTTTGTATCTCCCTTTGATTTCTATGAAAACCTGGGAGCATTTTATGAGGAAAAAGGTTACGGGGAAATCTCCCATTCCAGAATTCGTCGCTATGAGATCCTTCTGGAGTTTATCCGTGAAAAAACTTCTTTTTCTGAAAGTCTGGCTTCACAGTATATGGTTTATGATCTTTATCTGAGAGAAAAGCTGAAAAAGCGTCCCTCTTTTGCCTCTGATCAGAAGCCATATGAAAAAACAATCTGGAACTACAGGAAAGTCCGGCAAATTTCCAAAACTGCTCATATTGAGATTTTTGGAGAGGAGCAGGCAGTACTGTTTGATTATGAACACAGAAATCCGCTGACAAACAATGCAGCGGCACAGGTAATCTGTCTTACAGAGGCAGAGGCAAATAAAAAGAGGTGACAAAAATGGGAATGTTTGATCCGAAAAAACGTAAAGTTATCACAGCAGTGATTGCAGTGATACTGGTTCTTGCCATGGTTGTTCCAAGCATTTTGTCTATTCTGGTGTAAGATATGAAGCTTGGACAAAAAGCAATGGAAGTTCTGCGGGCAGAGGTCACAGGAATTTTAAAAGAAGGCGACGAACTTGTGATTGCCGGAAATATTGCTCTTGTGGGAACTGCGCTTATCGTAGAAAAAGAAAAAGATTTTCTAAGACAGTATTTTTCTGAGGGATTTCTTTGGGATGCATGGAGAGGTTCTTTTCTTTATGGTGTTTCCAATAGTATGATCCAGCATCTGAAAGCTATGGAAACAGATGCCTTTTATTCTTTGGGAGAGGGCGGCGTTCTGGCCGGCTTGTGGAAAATGGCTGAGGCTTCTGAAATAGGTCTTTTTGCAGATCTTCGTAAGATTCCTGTTCGTCAGGAAACCATAGAGATTTGTGAAAGATTTAACCTGAATCCCTATAAACTTCTTTCAGAAGGAAGTATTCTGGCCGGCACTATAAAAGGAGAAGAACTGGTACAGTATTACCTGGAACAGGGAATTCCGGCAGCAGTGATCGGAAAAGCAGTAAAAGGCAATGACCGTATCCTGCGCAGCGGGGAAAATGTCAGATATCTGGAACGTCCCTCTCAGGATGAGATCACCAGGTTTGCGTGGGGAGAAAAATGGAAAAATTCCGGAAGAATACCGGGAAAGAAAAAGGAGACAGAAAAATGCTGAATATTGTACTCCATGAGCCGGAAATTCCGGCGAATACGGGAAATATAGGAAGAACCTGTGTGGCTACAGGCACGCGGCTCCATCTTATTGAGCCACTGGGATTTCTGCTGAATGAGAAAGCCATCAAAAGAGCCGGGATGGATTACTGGAAGGATCTGGATGTGACTACTTATCTGAATTATGAAGATTTTCTTCAGAGAAATCCAGGTGCAAAGATTTATTATGCCACAACAAAGGCTCCTCAGACTTACACAGAGGTATCTTATGAGGATGACTGTTTTATTATGTTCGGAAAGGAAAGCGCCGGGATTCCGGAGGAAATCCTTCTGAATAATCAGGAGACATGCGTCCGCATTCCTATGATCAATGATATTCGCTCTCTGAATCTCAGTAATTCAGTGGCTATTGTTCTTTATGAGGCTCTTCGTCAGCATGATTTCAGCCATATGCAGCTGGGAGGACATCTGACAAAATATAACTGGAAATAAGTTGTATTTGCAGAAAAAAGAAATTTTATGATTATTTTCTGCAGATGAAAGATATAAGAAACAGGCAGATTAAGTATGGTATTTTTTACTGTATTTAATCTGCCTGTTTTAATATATTAAAAGATGTCTTTTATAAAATGTATGTAAATTTTAATGAAAAATATAATTGAAAATTTGGAGATTTAGTGATAATATATAAAAAATAATAAGAAAATAAAACTATAATCACAAAATAAAATATAAATTTCAGAAAAAGGAGGCTATAGATATGGAACTAGAAAAGTACCGGATTTATTCTGAGATGGCCAGAGGAATCAGAAAGGCTCCGCTTGTATTTAAAAATGCCAATGTTTTTTATGCACATACAGGTGAGTTCAGAAAAGGAGACGTAGCAGTTGCCGATGGTATGATCATTGGAACAGGCAATTATCAGGGCGAAAAGGAAGTGGATCTTACAGGGAAATATCTTTGTCCTGGATTTATTGACAGCCATCTTCATCTGGAATCTACTCTTGTGACGCCGGGAGAATTGATCCGGCAGGCTGCCCAGTGCGGAACTACAACATTTATTGTAGATCCTCATGAATCTGCAAACGTATCAGGAACTGCAGGAATAGATTATATTCTGGAACAGACAGAGGACGTACCGGCAAATGTATATGTGATGATGCCTTCCTGTGTACCGGCAACTCATGTAGATGATAATGGATGTATCCTTACTGCCGGAAAAATGAAAACATATCTTGAGAATCCCAGAATTCTTGGCCTGGGAGAGGTAATGGATGCAGTTTCGGTGATCAATGGAAGTGTTGCCATGCATGAAAAATTATCTTTATTTCAGAATAAAATACGGGATGGACATGCACCATTTCTCCGTTCAGGAGATCTTGCTGCTTATGCTCTGGCAGGAATTGCCACAGACCATGAATGTGTTGATTATGAGTATGCAATGGAGGAATGCAGAAATGGAATGCAGGTTCTGATCCGTGAGGGAAGCGCGGCCCGCAATCTGGATGCCATTGTATCAGGGATCGTAAAAAACAATACAGATACATCAGGATTTTGTTTTTGTACTGATGATAAACACATTGAAGATATCAGAAGAGAAGGGCATATCAATTACAATATAAGACGTTCTGTAGAACTGGGACTTTCACCGGAAAAAGCAATACAGATTGCAACAATTCAGACAGCCAGATGCTACGGGCTTACGCAGCTGGGAGCTATAGCACCAGGATGTCAGGCAGATCTGGTGGTACTTAAAAGTCTGGAAACTATGGAAGTACAGGACGTTTATCATAAAGGTAAAATAGTCCTGAAGGATGAAAAGACAGAGATCAGACCGTGTGCTCCGGAACTGAAAAATACAGTTCATTTAAAAAATTTTGAAGAGAAAGATCTGTATCTTTCCTGCAAAAATCAAAAAGCCCATGTACTTCAGATGATGGAAGGTCAGATTGTTACAAAAGATGTTTATGAAGAAGTTCCTTTTTGTGAGGAAAAAGGCGAAAAAGTCTTTGCTTCAGATGAAGTGTTTCAAAAGATTGCAGTTATCGAACGGCATAAATGTACCGGAAAAGTGGGTGTAGGAATTGTAAAGGGATTTGGAATCCAGGGAGGAGCCATTGCATCAAGTGTTTCCCATGATTCACATAATCTGATCGTTATTGGGGATAACGATCAGGATATGTATCTGGCGGTGCAGGAACTTGTACGAACCCAGGGTGGATATACACTGGTAGAAAAAGGCAGAGTATTTGATACTTTGCCTCTGCCTGTAATGGGACTGATGAGTGACGCAGGTTATGAAAAAGTAAATGATCTTCTTGAAAGTATGATATCAAAAGCACACTCTATGGGAATAAAAAAAGGATTTGATCCTTTTATAACATTATCATTCATGGCGCTTCCGGTAATTCCGGATATCAGGGTAACTCCAAGAGGAGTGTATCTTGTAAATGAAGACAGGATTCTGACCAGTCCTTTTGATGAATAAGAATAGATTGAGTGAATATTTACCTGAAAAAGAAAAAGCATGACAGGAA
>URWL01000037.1 GCA_900551465.1 uncultured Blautia sp.
TTTGTACTGATAAAAGCACGCAGTGCCTTGGGATTTCCAAATGCCTTTTCAGGATAGCTTAAAAGAACAACCGCATTTTCTATGCCATTAAAGTTTCCTTCATACCGGTGCACATAATACTTTCGGTTTTTGACTGTCACAAGGTCAAATCCCTCCCGTGTTGTTGCCGATAATTCAGCGGCAAGTTCACTGAGTTTCTTTTTCATTCCTGATGGGTATAACAGACGGTTTGTTTTTAAAGCTCCAATGGTATGGAATCCCTTCTGTGCAAATGTGTTGATTATTTTTTCAGAAACGTACCAGCAGTCACAAAGAAAATATGACATAACCGGAGGTTCAGGCAGTTCTTTTGCAATGTTTTGTACAATATCAATTTTAGAAATGGATTTATTGTACCGTACAAAAGCATAATTCAGGACAATGCCGTTACAGGAAAGCATGACGGCAACTGCCTGGTGGCCGTAATCCTGTTTTCCCTTTAAATGGGACTGGTGGAAATACGCATCTTCAATTGGATACAGAGCCTGTGACGAAGGCTTTGTCTTTGAAGCTATGGTATCATCCACAATACAGAAAACGGTTTTCCCGGTACGCCGTGCTTCTGAATAAATAATTTCAGCCACGGAGGATTTTAAAGCATCCTCAAGTAAGGAATCATCCCATTTCCCGGAATTGAGAAAATGGGCGATTGTAGTTCTGTGGCAGGAACTGTTTTGTGCAAAGTCGGTGGTCTTTCCATGATAACCTGAGATAAAAATACTGATCAGGATGCTCATGAGATGGCGGATCACCCTGTTTGAAAAAGATTTGCATAAATTTAATTTCTTAAACTGGTTGTATATGAATGTAGAATGATGTATAGTATTTGCGAGAGACACCTTCTTTCGTAAATGTTACAATGTTTGTTTGGTCACTTTCATTATACAACATAATCGAATTTAAGGTGTCTTTCTTTTATGCAAAATCACGAACTTGCTCATTTATAGTTATAATAATATATTTGAAATGTAAAAACCTTTTATATTAATGTACAGGTCTAAAACATGCATACAAAAGGGGGCTATCGGGAAATAGATAGCCCCCCTCTTTATTTTATATATTTCCCATAAAATCCACTTATAACTTTCTGTATATTCCACGAACTCTCTCATAGATTTCGCAGAAAATTTCCTGATGTTCTCGATAATACTTTACATGCTCCTGAATTGGTTCCGTTACTTCTGAACGAATGCTTACCATTTCCTTACAGGCTTCTGAAACTGATACATACATTCCTGTTCCAACTGCCGCCAAAATGGCTGCACCAAGACAGGCTTCCTCATCTACTTCTGTTGTATACACTGGCATATCCAGCATATCTGCCTGTATCTGTTTCCACGTATTTCCTCTGGCACCCCCGCCAGAAGAAATCAGACGCTCCTGGTAAATGTCCTTCTGATCAAAAATTTCTTTACATATACGAAGATTATATACTACACCTTCCATTACAGCCCGTACTATTGCAGCCTGATCATGAATTAAGCCAAGTCCAAAAAACACACCTCGCGCCCTAGGATCATTCCAAGGAGTTCTCTCTCCCGCTAAATATGGCAGAAAAAATATTCCATTACAGCCCGGAACAACTTTACCAGCTTCCTCATCCAAGGTTTCAAAGGAACAGCTTGTTTTCAAAATCTTATTTCTCAGCCAGCTTAATGTATTTCCTCCATTCATTGCTCCGCCTTGAAAAATATACATATCTGGAACACCATGACACCAAAGCTGACAACGCATTTCCTCATCCATTACCGACACATTCGTCACAGCTGCAATCTGTGAAGAAGTACCGATATTACATGAAATAATCCCTTCTCCTGTCACTCCATTTCCTATCAGCTGTGCCGCACAATCTCCTGTTCCAGCAACTACAGTTGTCCCCACCTTCAATCCACTTTCCTCTGCCGCCTTCTTAGAAACAAAGCCTGCATCTTCATGAGATTTCAGTATTGGGGGCCAGATATCCGTTTTCAAATCCAGACGATGAAGCAGCTCTTTGCACCATTGTCTGTTTTTCATATCAAAAGCAAGCGTTGCACTAGCATCGCAGAAATCAGAAGCCACTTCGCCTGTCAATCGAAAACGAATATAATCCTTTGGCGAAAAAACAGTATATATTTTTTCGTATTCTTTAGGACGGTTGCGCTTCAACCATAAAAGAGAGCAGATTAACATTCCTGTTCCCGGACAGTTCAAAAGCTCTTCCCGAATCAAATTTCCTGCTTTTTCATAAATCTCCTCTTTTTCCAGAACAGATCTCTGATCCAAATGGATTATACTGTCACAAACAGGATTTCCATCTCGATCTATCGCCACAAGCCCGTGCATTTGCCCAGAAAAACCAATTCCTTGAATTTCCTCTGCATTAATTCCGCCTCTTTCCAATGCCTGTTGTACAGCTATTTTCGTACATTTCCACCACTCCCGCGGATCTTGTTCTGCATAACCAGGCTGAGATGTTTTCACCTCATATCCAGCTTGTCCAAGGCCTCTTATTTTTCCCTTTTCATCTGTAATCAGAGCCTTCACACTAGAAGTCCCTAAATCGATTCCCATCAGGTATGACATAATTTCCTCTTTTCAAATATAATTCACCATTTAACTGTCTGTCATTTGCTGTGTTCTTTATTATACTTTTTTCTTAAAACTGTTCGAACAGCTTCCATAATATGTTCTCTGGAAATACCAAATTTATGTGAAAGAAAATCACGACTTCCTACTTCACCAAAACAATCCGGAACTCCCACTCTTACAAACGGTACTGACATATTTTCTGCCAAAACTTCAGCCACTGCAGATCCCAATCCACCTATTTTATTATGATTTTCTGCTGCTACAATAGCACCTGTTTCTTCAGCACACGCTAAAATTAATTTATTGTCCAGTGGCTTAATTGTAAACATATCCACAACCCGAACACTAATTTTTTCTTTTTTTAGTTCCTCAGCCACACAAATTGCCTCATATACTTCAATTCCTGATGCAATTATGGTCACATCGCTTCCATCGTGTACTACAACACCTTTTCCAATTTGGAATTTCTGACCTTCTTCATAATATGATTCCACCTGTTTTCGCGGAAAACGAAGATATACCATACCATACGTTTCTGCAATCTTATGTAGCAGACTGCGAAGCAATGTAGGTTCTGCCACATCCAAAATCGTCATTTCCGGAAAAGAACGATAAATTCCAACGTCCTCAAAAGGCATATGCGTTCCCCCATTAGCCTCTGCCGTAATTCCTGGATCAGATCCTATAATTTTCAGGTTCGCATGATTATAACAGCCTGATAAAAATGCCTGATCGGCACATCTTCTTGATGCAAAAGTACCAAAACTATGTACAAATGGGATTTTTCCCTTTACTGACATTCCTGCTCCTACACCAACCATATTGGCTTCCATAATTCCCACATCAAATGCCTGATTTGGATATTTCTGAAACAGAGAAGAAGTCCCAATTGCTCCTGCAAGATCCGCCTCCAGATAAACCACATCTGGGTTTTCAACCATCAATTCTTCCAGAGTTTCTGCAAACACCTTTCTCAATTCAGCCATTTTCATCCCCCTTTCATCCTTCTTTCTGAGCATCCAGTTCTCGGTAGAATTCCGGAAGGCTGTCTTTCTTTACTGCCGTGGAATGACAATTTTTCATAGAAGCATAAAACTTCACTCCAGCACCTTTCACTGTATGAAGTACAAGAATCACAGGTTTTTTCTGCTCTTGTTTTGCCTGTTCTAGTGCAAAAAAGATTTCTTCCGTATCATTTCCATTCTCTACAGAAATAACTTTAAACCCAAAAGATTTAAATTTATCCTCTATACATCCAAGACAACATATCTCGTCGGTTGTTCCATCCAGCTGTTTTCCATTGGCATCAACCAACGTAATCATATGGTTAAGCCTTTGATGTGCAGCAAACAGCATTGCTTCCCATACCTGCCCTTCGTTCAACTCTCCGTCTCCCAAAATTAGATATGTATAATTTTCTCTTCCTGCCAGCTTATCTGCAAATGCAGCCCCTGCCGCAAGAGAAGCGCCCTGTCCAAGAGATCCGGTAGTCATGTCTACTCCTGGTGTTTTACTTCTATCTGTATGGCTCGGAAGAATAGTATCATTTTGATTTAATGTATCCAAAATATTTTCATCAAAGTATCCTTTTGCTGCAAGTGCTGCATACACGGCCGGACCACAATGGCCTTTCGAAAGCACCAGATAATCCCTATCTGATTTTCCAGGATCTGCGGGATCAATATTCATTACACTGCCATAAAGAACTGCCAGCGCATCTGCAATTGATAAGGAACCTCCCACATGTCCCGTTCCCTTTGATGCAATCGCACGAAGGATATTCTTCCGAATCTGTACTGCAAGGGCTTTTATTTCTCTATCATTATACTTCATGCATTTCACCTTCTTTTCTCCAGTTATCACGGAATTTTCTTCCATAGATATCTGCAGTTTTTATAGCTGAAAAAACGACGTCCTCATTTACGAAAAATGGCATATTCCCCCAGTTACTGTGCATGGATGCCTCAGCAATCTTTCTGATATTTTCATCAGTATTATTCACATGAAGATCTTCCAGACATACCGGCAATCCCACACTCATACAGAAAGCAAGTACTTCCTTCAGATATTTTTCATCTGCGCACTCTGCAATCAGTTGAACGATACAACCAAATGCAACTTTTTCTCCATGCATAGTCTTATCACTGTTTTCTACTGCAGTCAGACCATCATTCACAGAATGTGCACCAGATGTCGCATTATTCTCAAATCCAAGACCACTAAGAAGAATATTCGTTTCAATAATATTCTCTAATGCCTCTGTTACTACATGATTTTCACATGCAATTTTAGCTAAAACACCATATTTCATAAGTGATGCATAACATTCTCGTGCAATTGCTTTACCTGCCAGAGTCTGTCTGGTTCCTCCACTCTTATGATAAACCAAATTCGGAGTATCTGATTTTGCTGTTGATTCTGCCTCTATCAATGTAGCCAGAGCATCCCCCATTCCCGAAATAAGAAAACGTACTGGGGCATCCGCAATAATCCTGCTGTCTACGATTAAGACACTTGGGCTATGATCATAAAAGAATTCTCCCTCGTGAGAACCATCTTCTCTATAAATAACGGAAAGGGAACTTGTTGGTGCATCTGTCGCAGCAATAGTCGGTACTACAAAAAAAGGAAGTCCCAGTTTTGTTCCTACAGCTTTTGCAACATCTATTGTTTTACCTCCTCCAATACCAATCACAAGATCCGGTTTCCATTCTCTAAGTTCTTCAGCCCGTATATCAATCAATTCTCTGGTAACCTCTGATTCAAAAGGAATCACTCGAAGTTCACAATCACTGTCTTTATAAATTATACGGAGTCTTTCTGAAAATTCTTCATATAAAAAACCATCAATAAATGCTGCAATATGTTTCCCAAACTTATCCGTATAAAACTTTATATTATTAAATTCTCCTGGTCCTTGTACATATCGCTCCGGGGAACACCAGCCTCTAGTAAATCTTCTCTTAATCTCCATATCTTTCTCCTCCTTAGAAGCACTGAATCAAGACTTTTCCATCCTTTGCATATTCTTTTGTTTCGAATACATGTTGAATATCATCTAATTTTTCTACTTTTGTGATGATTTCTTCTGTTTTTACAATTCCCGCAGCCAGAAGACGTACTGCTCTTTCGAAAGTATCTGGATTAACAAAAGATCCTTTGATTGTCAATTCTTTTTTGAATACTTCAAATGGTTTCAATTTCATAACATCATCTGGACCAGTTAATCCAAAAAGCATAACTGTCGCCCCTTTTCCAGCATATCTGACAGAATATTCAGCAGTTGATGTCAGACCTGCACAGTCAATCACTTTATCAATATTCGGGATTTTATTTTCCTTAATAACTGCTTCCAAGTCATCCATTAACGGATTGACAGCAATATCTGCACCCAAAAGTTTTGCTTTTTCACGACGTTTTTCATTCGGTTCTACGGCAATAACAGACGCAGCACCTGCGGAACGCGCCAATTGAACCATAATCAAACCAATATTTCCAGTTCCAACAATCATCACGTTATCTCCAAGTTTAATATCTGTCATATCAAACCCGTGAAGACAACAAGAAATTGGTTCAATCATTGCTGCTGCCATATCGCTTACATGATCAGGTATCATGCAGACAGTTTCTTCCGGAACCGTAATATACTCTGCAAATGCCCCATCCAGAGCTGTTCCAAGACCTTTCATATCTGGACAAAGATGTTTTTTTCCATTCATACAGAAATAACATGCTCCACAATAAGTATTAGGATCAACGCTGACCCTATCGCCCACCTTCAGCCTTTTCACCTGTCCTCCTGTTTTCACTATCTCTCCAGAAAATTCGTGTCCCAACGTAACAGGAGGGTTCACCTCTGCCGAGCCTTTTTCTCCATGGAAAATATGTACATCTGTTCCACAAATTCCACAGTATTTAATTTTAATCAGAACATCCTTAGGACCAGGTTCCCTTACCGGAACCTCTTCAATGATCATTTTTCCTTTTTCATAAAATCTTGCTGCCTTCATGATAATTCCTCCTGTTGTACTAATTTTCACTCTTGTCTGTTACTACCTGAAGAAGAACTGCAATAATGATAATAAATCCCTTGATGATTCTCTGTGGATACGCAGGAACCGATAAAAGATTCATAATATTTCCAATCAATGCTAATGTCAATGCACCAATTACCGTTTTTGTTATAGAACCTTTACCTCCCGCAAGACTCGCACCACCGATAACGCATGCTGCAATGGCATCCAGTTCCTGACCCTCTCCAATTGTAGAATTTCCCACATTGGATCTCGCTGCAACAAATACACCTGCTAGTGTTGCTAACACAGAACTTATTACATATACAGACAGTATATATCTCTTGACACGAATACCAGAAAGCTTCACTGCCTCAGTATTACTTCCAACGGCTACTACAATTCTTCCATACGCAGTATATTTTTCTACAATGATAAATACAATGATAACTGCAATAGTAATCCATATAATTGGATATCCAAAATTTTTCGAGGTCAAAGAATTCAATGTTCCATTTTTCAAACTTACTGGTGTTGCATTTGTAATTGTATACGCAATTCCTCTAGCTATAGTCATTACTGCAAGAGAGGCTACAAATCCTTGAAAATTCAGATATGCTACAAGAATTCCCGTAAAAATTCCTAGTATCAATCCACAGAGCACTGCAATCAATATAGACAATCCCCACGGAATGCCTGCATCCCGCATCATAACTGCAACAAGTGAAGACCCTACTGCCATAACAGAGCCTACAGAAAGATCAATACCCCCTGTAAGAATTACCATCAGCATTCCAATTGCTACAAGAATAGGTCCTGCCTGCTGCAAAAGGATATTTCTCAGATTCAGATATGAGAAAAATTTATCTGACATCAGACAACAAATTAAAAATAATGCCAAAAATATAATGTACGTATTATTGTCCAGAAGAAAACGTACTGTCCTGTCCTGTTTTCTTTTTTTCATCTTTTATTCCTCCTGTCCCATCGCATATTTAATAATTGTATCTTCACTGAGATATTCTTTTCCTAATTCTCCTGTTACTCTTCCCTGATGCATGATCATAGTACGATCACACATGCCAATAATCTCTGTCATTTCTGATGATATCATAATCACTGCAACCCCTTGCTCTGCAAGGTGATTCATAAGCTCATAAATTTCCACTTTTGCACCTACGTCTACGCCTCTGGTAGGTTCATCAAATACTACACAACGACAATCTGCTGATATCCATTTTGCAAAGCTTATTTTCTGCTGATTTCCTCCGCTCAAACTGGATACATTATTTTCTATAGATCCATATTTCGTAGACATTTTTGATAATAAATCTCTCACATATTCTTTTTCCTGTTTATGTCTCAAAAATCCGTGTTTTGTAATTTTTTTTAAAGAACTTAAGGTTGTATTTACACGAATACTCTGATTAATCAAAAGCCCTAAACTCTTTCTGTTTTCTGAGAGATATCCAAAGCCACTGCTGACTGCTTCTCTTGGTTCACGAAAGCATACTTCCTTTCCCAAAAAGGTGACTTTACCAGATGCAATTTTATCTGCACCAAAAATAGCAAGCATAGTTTCTGTTCTTCCCGAACCTACTAATCCGGAAAATCCCAGTATTTCCCCAGCACGCACTTCAAAACTTACATTTTCCACCTTATTAGCTACCGAAAGATTTTCTACCTTAAGTACTACATCTCCAATTTTTGCATTTCTGGATGGATACATCTGCGTCAATTCTCTTCCAATCATCATATGGATCAATTCATTGTTTGTTACGTCACAAACTCTCCCATGACCTGCATAACGCCCATCCTTAAATACTGTATAAGAGTCGCAAAGTTCAAAAATTTCATTCATGTGATGAGAAACAAAAATGATACTAACCCCTTCCGATTTTAGCTTACGAATCAAACGAAACAGCTTTTCTATCTCTGCAACTGTAAGAACTGCTGTCGGCTCATCCAAAATAAGAATCCTGGCATTTCTGGTCAAACACTTACAAATTTCAACAATTTGCTGATGAGCAACACTAAGTCTACCCAATTTCTCTTTTGGAGAAATGTTTCCAAATCCTAATTCCTTCAGTTTTTCCCCTGCTTCCTCATTCAGCTTTTTCCAATTGATCAGCTTTCCTTTTTCCGCTAATTTATCAATAAAAATATTTTCTGCAACTGTAAGATCTGGTGCCAGCATAAATTCCTGATAAATAACTGCAACTCCTTTTCTTTTTGCATCCAGCGGAGAAGTTACTGTTACCTCTTCTCCATCTATATAAATTGTTCCAGAATCCTTGGTATAGGCTCCGGACAAAATTTTTATCAACGTTGATTTACCGGCTCCATTTTCCCCAATCAAAGCATGAATCTCACCTGGCTTCAATTGTATAGATACCCGATCCAAGGCACGAATACCACCAAATTGTTTACTGATTTCCTTCATTTCCAAACGATATTTGCTATTTTCCATAAGCACACCTCTATATGAATGGGGCTGTACACACAGCCCCATCCCTTCATTCTGTCATTGACAATAAATTATTCCAATCAGAATCCATACTCGTAATGCTCTTCTACGTTTTCTTTTGTAACAGCAACTGCTTCTGTCATAGTGATATCTTCATAACTTTCCGGATCTGTTCCATTTACAAGAATATCCTGTGCAATCTCCATACCAAGCTCACCGATCTTAACCGGACTATTTTCTCCAATTGCCAGAATTTTGCCTTCTTTTACATAATCATATCCATCTTTACTTCCATCTGCTGCACTGATCAGTTTAACAACTCCATCTTCGCCATAAGTAATACCTGCATTATCAAGAGCTGTCATAGCACCAATCAGCATTGGATCATTCTCTGCCAGAACAAGATTTACATCTGGATTAGCAGTAATCAGGTCTTCTGCTGCAACAAGACCTTCGTCAATTGTCCAGTTGCCCCAACCCTGTCCTGTAATCTCAAATTTAGCCTCTTCATTCACTGCTTTACCAGAACTTACAATAGATGCTTCCATCTCTTCTGCTGCTTTCCACGCCTCTTCTTCTGTGCATCCAGTTCTCTGCATGATAATTCCAGCAAACATACCATCTCTTCTCTGTGTGCCTGCAATAGAGCCAGTATTTCCACTAAGAAGAACTGCACTGATTTCTTCATCTTCTGCAAGCGTTTCTGCATAGAACTTACCTACTTGAAGACCATTCTGCTCGTTATCAGAATATACAGTAGTTACCTGCATGCTCATATCATCTACACCAGAATCCAGATTGATGACTGGAATCTGTGCATCAGATGCAACCTGCTGGCTTGCAGTAGCTGCACTTGGATCTACACAATCCAGGAAAATCAAATCTACATCAGAGGCAACCAGTGTTTCCATATTCTCCAGTTCCTTTGTAGTATCGTTGTTTGCATCCAATACTGTGCACTCCCAACCAAGCTCTTCACATTTCTTACTTACAATATCTCCAATTGCAGCATAATAAGAACCATTCGCTGTTCTAAGAGCAAATCCAACAGAAAAACTGTCATCTGCTGCAAAAACTGTTACTGGTAAAAGTGATGCTGCCATAACACCCGCTGTCATAACTGCTGTTAATTTTTTTGTTGATTTCTTCATGTTTTTTCCTCCCAATACATAAAATTTGTGTTTCTTTTTAGAAAGCTTTCTCCCTGGTTTCAAAAATGATTGTTTTTGATTGTTTTTCCCTTCTTTTCTTCTGTATGAGCACATATTATCATAATTATTTTCTATTTTCAAGTCTTTTTTGTGATATTTTTATTGTTTTTGCATATTTTTTGTTTTTATATGCCTCGCATTTTCAAAAAACAATCATTTTCAATCATTTTTATATTGACAAAACCAAATCTCTGAATTATAATCCTAGTATATTAAACATATCTTAAACTCATTCCGCATAACGATCATAAAAAAGCAA
>URWL01000038.1 GCA_900551465.1 uncultured Blautia sp.
ACAGAAACAGGTGCCTTCTTACCTGTCCACAGTTCATATGCAATTACTCCCTGATTGATCAGCATCTGAAGTCCATTAAAAGTCTTAAGTCCTCTGTCTCTTGCCTCCAGAAGAAATCCTGTCCATGCTTTATTTGGTATCACATCACAAACAATCATTCCTTCTTTCAGATCATCATATACAATTGCCGGCTTCTTGTCATCCACAAATCCTATCGGTGTCGCATTTACGAGAATATCTGTGTCTTCCGGAATATGAACGTCGCCCTTCCAGGGGACAAAAACTCCCTCTGTGCTGGTTTTTTCATTAATAATATCCACTAGTGCCTGTCCATGTTTCTCATTTCCATTAATGATCACAATTGTCTGAATACCTGCTCCTGCCAACTCCACTGCTATGGCTCTTGCCGCACCCCCTGCGCCCAATATCACTGCTTTTTTTCCTTCTATTGAGATTTTCTCATCCTGCAAACTTTTTAAAAACCCCTTACCATCTGTATTCTCACCGACAAGTTTTCCATTCTTCCAATAAACAGTATTCACTGCTCCCATCGTACGGGCGCTCTCTGATATTTCATCCAGATATTTCAGAACCTCTCCTTTATGAGGCATAGTAATATTAATACCTGTAAAATTCATTGCCCGCATTCCCTGTATTGCAGCTTCAAGCTGTCCCTTTTTTACCTGAATAGTCAGGTACTCCATAGGAATTCCTGCTGCATCAAAAGCAGCCTGCTCCATGACCACTGTAGGATTATCGTCTACAGGATCTCCAAATACACCCGTCCACTGTTTCTGATAAGATTTCCCCATTTTGTAATACCTCCTGTTTTTATTCTTCTTATAGCTTTTACTTTATAAACTCCACCACCGCATAAGGTTCCCCATGTATATCATTAAGACTGACCACAACCTTATCCGCATCCGCAGATATCTCCGGACAGATCACATCCGAAAGTCTTGCCTGCTGTTTATATTCTGCCCGCATCTGACGGAGAGAAAAGTCTGCCGGAAGATAGTCCATTGCCATCTGGATATACTGACAGTTATTCACATGATGATTAGTATCCAGGTGGTGCTTCTGAACTGTAAATGGTTCTTCCGGCAAAAAAACATCCGGTGTCACGATCTTGCGGGAAGCATATTCCATATCCAGTTTTTCTTCCAGTTCATAACCTTCTGTATCCTCCGGTTTAAGCTTGCAGGGAAATCCATTCTTCCCATCGATAAAAGTCCAGAAGGTATTGGCATAGGCCAGCCTTTCTCCTTCTTTTGTGTCCATAATAAAATTACGCTGCCCCATAAATCCCCGAAAACTATACGGCCATGTAGATGTAACGACCTCTTCTCCCAGAGCCGGATATCGATTAACCACAACCTGCCAGGCGGAAAGAACCCAGAATTTGTTTTTTTCTTTCAGAACTTTCATCCCATTTCCTACTGCCTCCGAATGAAACGTACTGCAGTCCTGAAAATAATTCAGAATTCCCGGCAAAGTAAGTAATCCGTTTTCTCCTATTTCACTGTATCGTACTCTTCCGCTGAAACTATATGACATGTCCATTCCTCTTTTCTGCTTATATCTGCTTATATTATAGCTTTTCATTTTTTATGCCGCAAGAAAAAAATCCCCCGGCAGATACCTGAATGGATGTCTGTCAGGGGAAATGTGAGGGCAGTTTTCTGTATTTTCACTGTTTTTCTGTCTGTATTTTTATTTGTCTCCTGCCATCAGCAGCTCTTTGCCTGAAATTCCCGGCTCTGTCATATTTACCGGATCCAGAATATGCTCCATCTGTTCTTCCGTAAGGATTCCTTCCTGAAGAATAAGATTTCGCACAGATTCACCTGTTTTGATGGCTTTTTTCGCAATATCTGCTGCTTTCTGATATCCTACATGGGGACAGATGGCAGTAATGATTCCTACGCTGTTTTCCACAAGGTATCGGCAGCGTGTTTCATTTGCCGTGATTCCTGTCACACAGTTGTCAACAAAGGTCTGCACTGCATAAGCCAATGTATCAATAGACTGGAACATGCAGTAAAATACAATCGGTTCAAAGGCATTCAGCTCCAGCTGACCGGCTTCTGCCGCCATGGTGATAGTCACATCATTTCCAATAATGTTAAAAGCTACCTGATTTACAACTTCCGGAATAACCGGATTCACCTTTCCCGGCATAATAGAAGAACCATTCTGTTTTGCCGGAAGGTTGATTTCTCCAAATCCGGCTCTCGGACCGGAGGACATAAGCCGCAGGTCATTGGCAATTTTAGAAAGGGTCACTGCACAGGCTTTTACCGCACCGGAAACAGATACAAAAGAATCCAGGTTCTGTGTGGCATCAATCAGATCATAAGCCTGTACAAATTCCATATCAGAAACTTCTACAAGATTCGGTACGATCCGGCGGAGATACGCCTCGTCCGCATTGATTCCTGTTCCGACAGCAGTTCCTCCCATATTCAGGGTGCACATCTCTTCCATTGCCCGGTCCATTCTGTGGATATCGCGCATAATGGCAACTGAATATGCATTAAATTCCTGTCCAAGGCGGATCGGAACTGCATCCTGCATCTGCGTACGTCCCATTTTGATCACATGATCAAATTCCTTTGCTTTTTCACAAAGAGCTTTGTGTAAGCGGAGGAGTTCTTTTTTCAGATTTTTAAGAAGACGAAGAGATGTCATCTTTCCTGCTGTGGGAATTACATCATTAGTAGACTGTCCGCAGTTTACGTCATCGTTCGGATTGATAATAGAATAATCTCCTTTTTCTCCTCCCAGAATTTCAATGGCACGGTTGGCAATTACCTCGTTTGCATTCATATTCAAAGAAGTTCCCGCACCTCCCTGAATAGGATCTACAATAAAATCTCCATGAAGCTTTCCCTCCAGGATTTCATCACATGCCTGAACAATGGCCTTTGCTTTCTTTTTGTCAAGAATCCCTGCCTCACAGTTGGTAATGGCTGCTGCCTTTTTTATGTAAGCAAGGCTGTTGATGATCTCCGGGTGCATATTCAGTCCTGTAATGTGAAAATTTTCTGCCGCTCGAAGGGACTGCACTCCATAATAAACATTCTGAGGAACATCTTTTGTTCCAATAGAATCCTGTTCCACACGAAAATCCTGTTTTTTCTGCACTTCTCCCATTTTCCTTCTCCCTTTTCTTTCTCCTGTTTTATCTTTTTGTCTGTTTCCTTCTGCCCCAATATAATATCTCAAAAGCTGCTGTTCCTCTTAAGTATCGGTCACTTCATTCACAGCAGCAATAGTTCTTATGATGCCGGACTTTCTCTGCATCTATTCATTGTCCTCATTATAATGACATGATATAATATAATCAAATACATATATTTTTATAATTATTATAATTTTAAAACTATATTTATGAAGGAGAATCTTATGTTTCAGGGAATGGAATATGTTTATGAAGTTTATAAAGAAAAAAGCTTTTCTAAAGCTGCTGCAAACCTGTTTATTTCCCAGCCCTCCCTCAGTGCAAATGTCAGGCGCGTAGAAAACCGGATCGGATATCCTATTTTTGACCGAAGCACAAAACCGTTAAGCCTTACAGAATGTGGAAAACAGTATATTCAGTGTGTAGAACGCATCATGAATATTGAACGTGACTTTTCTGACTTTATCAATGACTGGGGCGGACTTAAAACCGGAAGCCTTGTTTTAGGAGGAAGCAACCTGTTTTCCTCCTGGTTTCTTCCTCCTATGATCGCAGCCTTTGCCGCACGTTATCCACATATTCAGATCCGTCTGGTAGAAGAATCCACAGTCAAGCTGACAAAATTACTTCAAAGAGGAATAATAGATCTGATCCTGGACAATACATATCTGGATCCGGAAATTTTTGACAGCAGTCTTTATCAGGAAGAACATCTGATCCTTGCAGTCCCCAGATCTTTTTCTGTCAACAAAGATTTGAAAGAATTTCAGCTTTCTGTATGTGATATCCAGACTGGAAAATTTCTGAAATCTGATTTTCCCTCTGTTCCCTTTTCCCGATTCCGCAACGAACCCTTCATCATGCTGAAACAGGAAAATGATACGGGAAAAAGAGCAATAAATATCTGCCGGGAAAATAATTTCGATCCCGTAGTGGTATTTGAAATGGATCAGCAGATGACTTCCTATAATGTTACCTGCTCCGGAATGGGAATCTCATTTATCGGAGATATCATGGTCTCCAAAGTCAGTCCTGATCCAAATGTTGTCTACTATAAGCTCCCTCTAAAAGATAATTGCCGTAATATCTGCTTTTACTGGAAAAAGGGCCGATACCTAAGCCGTGCCATGGAAGAATTCCTGAAAATGAGTAAGAAATGAAAAAAGAGCACTTCTTTTGAAGTGCTCTCAGCAGGGCTACAAGGATTCGAACCTTGAAATGACGGAGTCAGAGTCCGTTGCCTTACCGTTTGGCGATAGCCCTTTATTTTTTCGCTTTTCGCTTGCGACAAGTGGTATTATATAATAGTCTCCAGAAAAATGCAAGCCCTTTTTTAAATTTTTTTTATTTTTTTTGCATTTTTTATTTTTTCTTCAAATCCCCCAATATAAAAGCCGTTTTCTTATGCATTCCAAGGGCAGTCATCTCCCATATCACAGGCCTGCCCCGGCAGCCTGACAGCCCGGGGTTTTACCATTTTCAAAAAATATGTCAGGTTTCTTTTTCAAGTAACTTTTTATAGGAACAGTCCATGCCTAATGCCCCTAAGGGTGCAGTAATAACAATCGCCATAACAGCAACTGATAAAACTATTTTCCCACATGGAAGACCTGCCGCCAGAGGAACCGCTCCAATTGCTGCCTGCACCGTTGCTTTCGGCAAATATGCAATCACGCAAAACATTCGCTCTTTCCAGGAAAGCTCTGTCTTGACAGTACAAAGCAAAACTCCGGCTGACCTTATGAGCAATGCTGTCAAAATCATCACAACAGAAGAAAATCCGGCAACTAATGTATATCTTATATCTACGGCAGCTCCTACAAGTACAAATAATACAACTTCAGCGGCAAGCCATAGTTTTCCAAATTTTTCAGATAATCTTTTAGAGACAAATACCGGGCTTTTCTTTTTCAGAACGCATGCCATACTAACCACCGCCAATAATCCGGATACCGCTACAATCCCGTCTAATTGCTCCTCAATAGAATTTAAAAGAAATGCCGCTCCTAATATTATAATTACTTTCATACTGTTTCGTACATAATTTTTGCGGGCATATGCTGTTTCAAAAAACAAGTAAAGCAGCCCTCCCATAATGCAGCCTGCCGTGACCCCTGTTAAAATTGATATTGGAATATCCGCAAACGCTTTGATATTGGCATTTCCACCCTGTACCACCCCTAAAAATGTTGTAAATAACACAATCACAAAAATGTCGTCACATGATGCTCCCGCCATGATCATTTGCGGAATTGCCTTTTTTGTCCCCCATTTCGTATCTATATACTGCACCATCCTGGGAACAACAACAGCCGGTGACACTGCACTAAGTACTGCCCCCATAACAGCCGCCTCCGCCTTTGTAACTCCCAGTATTTCCGGTGCAAATACTATATATGCGATTATTTCACAGGATGCCGGAACAAATGACAGCAGTACGGCAGGTCTTCCTACCTTTTTCAGGTCATCCAGATCCAGAGACAGTCCTGCTTTCAGCAAAATAATGATCAGAGCAATTTTACGCAGTTCCGCTGAAACAGATAAAATTGTCGGATCAAGAAGATCCAGAACATAAGGCCCAAGAACAATGCCTGTTGCCAGCATGCCAATAATTTTAGGCAGCTTTAATTTCGCACAGACTGCGCCCATCGCAAGACCGGCTAAAATAATAAGTGATAAAGATGTCAGCATATATGACCCTCCAATAAATACAAATTTAATAAAGATTTATTGAAACAAATTCCTTTTTATAATATAATTCTTCATATAATAAAGCAATAAGCAAAAAATTGTATCTGACAAACCAAATAATAAATTTCTGATGCATTCACGTAAAATACCGGTAAATGCATCTTTTGATTTATATTTGCTGCAGTAGTATTTATAGAAGGAGACATTATATGAGAGCAAACAATCTTACTCTGCTCACTGATCTCTATGAACTGACCATGATGCAGGGTTATTTTAAAAACCCCACAAATCAAACTGTTATTTTTGACATGTTTTACCGTAACAATCCATGCGGAGGAAGCTTTGCAATTGCGGCAGGCCTGGAACAGATGATCGAATATATCGAAAATCTGCGTTTTACAGAAGAAGATATAGAATACTTAAGAAGTCTGGATATGTTTCAGGAAGATTTTCTGGACTATCTGAGTACTTTCCACTTTACCGGTGATATCTATGCCATTCCGGAAGGAACGGTTGTTTTCCCCCGTGAACCCATTGTCAAGGTAATCGCTCCTATCATGGAAGCTCAGCTTGTGGAAACTGCAATCCTGAACATTATTAATCATCAGAGTCTCATTGCCACCAAAGCCGCCAGAGTCTGCTATGCAGCCCGCGGAGACGGTGTAATGGAATTCGGACTTCGCCGCGCCCAGGGACCGGATGCCGGCATTTACGGAGCTCGCGCAGCCGTGATCGCAGGCTGTGTAGGAACATCCAATGTACTTACCGGTCAGATGTTCCATGTTCCGGTTCTCGGTACCCATGCCCACAGCTGGATCATGAGTTTCCCGGATGAGTATACCGCCTTTAAAACCTATGCAAAAATGTATCCTGATTCCTGTACACTTCTTGTAGATACCTATGACGTATTGAAATCCGGTGTTCCCAATGCCATACGTGTATTTGAGGAAATGCGTGAAGAGGGGATCAAACTGACAAAATATGGCATCCGCATCGACAGCGGCGATCTGGCTTATCTGTCCAAAGAAGCCTACAAAATGCTGGCTGCTGCCGGTTTTGATGATGCCACCATCGCAGCCTCCAGCGACCTGGATGAATATTTGATCGACAGTCTGAAAACTCAGGATGCCAAGATCAATTCCTGGGGTGTAGGAACCAATCTGATCACCAGCAAAGACAATCCAGCCTTTGGCGGTGTATATAAACTGGCTGCCGTTAAAGATTCAGACAGCAATAACTTTATTCCTAAGATTAAACTTTCTGAAAATACCGAAAAGGTCACCAATCCGGGAAATAAAACCGTTTATCGTATCTACAGCAAAACCACCGGAAAGATCAAGGCAGACCTTATCTGTCTTGCTGACGAAGTTTTTGATCCTGAAGAGACCATGATCATCTTTGACCCTGTAGATACCTGGAAAAAGACCAAAGTTCTGGGAGGAACCTATGAAATACGTGAACTTCTGATCCCTGTGATCCGGGAAGGAAAACGTGTTTACACTTCTCCTGATGTTATGGATATCAGGGATTACTGCCAGAAAGAACAAAATACTCTCTGGGATGAGTCCCGACGTCTCATCAATCCTCAGAAAGTTTATGTGGATCTTTCTCAGAAGCTTTACGACCTGAAGAAAAACCTGCTGGAAGAAATGAGCGAAAAGGCTCTTGATTAAAAGTCATATCCCCCTGCTGCCTTTCATATCATAAAAGGTGAGGGGGGATTTTTATGGACAAAGACTACACAATCCTTATTAACAGCCAAAACCCGCTTCCTGCGGATTTTATACCAAAACATCTGATAGATACAGGCTTGCCATTTGACGCCATACCAGGCGATCCAAAACGTCTTCTGGAAGAAAAAACAGCCCATGCCGCATTGGAGCTGACAGCAAGAAGCCGCATGGAAGGACTGAGCCTTTACTGTATCTCCGGATATCGCTCTTACATCCGGCAAAAAGAACTCTATACAGGAAATAATTACGTTGCAGCTCCGGGAACCAGTGAACATCAGAGCGGACTTGCTCTTGATCTTTCCTGCCCTGCTGTGCATATGGAGCTGACGGAAGCCTTTGCGGAAACTCAAGAGGGACTCTGGCTGAAAAAACATGCGCCTCTCTATGGTTTTATTATCCGTTATCCGGAAAATAAAACACACATTACCGGATTTCCATGGGAACCCTGGCATATCCGTTATGTGACCAGGCCTCTGGCCTCCTATCTTACCCTTACCGGACTGACTCTGGAAGAATATCATATGATGGAGAATTCTGTGGACTTTCTTGATTTAAAGTGATATACTGTGAATGTTTAAAAATGCCCTATTTTTACTTACGGAGGAAATATATTATGTCAATGAAGATCAATCACCAGCTTCCTTTACCGGATACACTCAAAACCCAGTATCCCTTAAGCAATGAGCTGAAAAAAATAAAAGCCCGGAGAGATGATGAAATCCGCCGGATTTTTACCGGGGAATCTGATAAATTCGTTGTTCTTGTTGGTCCCTGCTCTGCAGACAATGAAGAGACTGTCTGTGAATATGTAAACCGGCTGAAAAAAGTAAATGATCAGGTTTCGGACAAGCTTATGATCATTCCAAGAGTTTATACAAATAAACCCCGCACTACAGGAGACGGCTACAAAGGTATGCTCCACCAGCCGGAACCGGACAAGGCGCCTGATCTCCTTGGCGGAATTATTGCCATCCGAAAAATGCACATCCGCGTTTTAGAGGAAACAGGGCTTTCTACTGCAGATGAAATGCTTTATCCGGAAAATCGCAGCTATCTGGACGATGTCCTTTCCTATGAAGCCATCGGAGCCCGTTCTGTAGAAAATCAGCAGCACCGGCTGACAGCCAGCGGAATGGATATTCCTGTGGGAATGAAAAATCCTACCAGCGGTGATCTTTCCGTTATGCTGAATTCTGTTACTGCCGCTCAGCACTCCCATCATTTCATTTACAGGGGCTTTGATGTGGAAACCGGCGGAAATGAACTTGCACACACCATTCTCCGGGGAGGTGTCAACAAATTCGGTCAGACTCAGCCCAACTATCATTATGAGGAACTTGTACGTCTGGCAGAATTATATCAGAAGTGGGAACTGAAAAATCCTGCTGTCATTGTTGACGTAAATCATTCCAATTCCGGAAAACAATATAAAGAACAGATCCGTATTGTCAGTGAAGTCCTTCACAGCCGTAATTACAATGCAGATCTGAAAAAGCTTGTAAAAGGTGTTATGATAGAAAGCTATCTGCTGGAAGGCCGTCAGGACATCAGTGACCACATGATACCAGGCTGTTCCATCACCGATCCCTGTCTGGGATGGGAGGATACCGAAAAACTGATCTACGAAATCGCTGAGAAATGCTGACATAGAAAATGCCACCCAAAACTGGTCAAAGTTGTGAGGGTGGTTTTTCTATGCCTTTTTAAGCTACTGCTCCATCTGCCTTCCCAGAAACCCTGCTGCTGTCTGCACCAGCATCCTTTCCGTATCCCCAAATACATCCTTTTCGTTTTTTCCTATCAGGATTACTGCCCCTATGGCATCCCCGGCGCAGATGATCGGCTGCAGAATCTCTGCGCCTTCCATTTCTTTCTGGTTTGATATAACCGGAATGCTTCCTTTCTCTCCCGGCCGGAAGCATCTGGCTTCTCTGGCCGCGATACTCTCCTCCAGTTCTTTACTGATCTCTTTTCCTGCAATTTCTCTGCTTCCATGACCGGCTGCCGCAACCACCTGATCATGGTCTGTGATACAGGCAAGAAAGCCTGTTGTCTGTGCAAGAGCCTCCACATATTCTTTTGCAAATATACTCAGTTCTCCAATTGGAGAATATTTTTTTAAAATAATCTCTCCTTCTCTGTCTGTAAAAATCTCCAGAGGAGTTCCTTCCTTGATTCGTAAAGTCCGCCGTATTTCTTTCGGGATTACCACCCTTCCCAGGTCGTCGATCCTCCGTACGATTCCTGTAGCTTTCATATAAAAATTCCTCCATTTACTGTACTTTCCGATTCTGGAAATAGTATCTGTAAATAGAGGAATTTTATACCTGTTTCACACAAAAAAACTAAATTCTGTCAAAAACCCATCCCATAAAAGGTGAGAGAATGATCATAATCACCGAAAAGCTGAAAGAGCTTACAGATATCAATGTGGATTTCTGTTGAGAAGGTACTTTTTCATTTAAAATAATATCTGCTCTTACTTCCATAAAATCATCAAAAAATGCTGCCATAAACCCGCCTGCGATCACTATATATGGATTTCCGGGAACCAGAGATCCCAATGCAGCTGCGATGCCGGAAATGCTGAATATCACAATCCCTCTGAATCTGAGCCGGGAACAATACTGTACCAGCTTTGCTCCAAGGGCAGCGCCCATCTGCATGAAAAACAACGACGGGCCAAGAAGCGACGGAGTCAGTCCTATTTCCGGAAGCTTTGCCTGAAGAAAAAACAAAAGCAGTGTAGAAACAGCTCCCACAAAAGAATTTACCAGGATCAGTCCCATAACCTTTGGATTTTTCCTTAAAAACAGAATACTTTCTGTTACACAGGTTTTGAAGCGCATTCCGATACCATCTTTGTCAGAAACAGACGGCTGTGCCATTTCACACAATCCCAA
>URWL01000039.1 GCA_900551465.1 uncultured Blautia sp.
ATTTCTGCCTGTCTCGTGGGCTCGGAGATGTGTATAAGAGACAGACTGGTAATATATTAATATTACCAGTTGTAATATACAAAGGAGTATAGTATAATAGTAGTATCAAAAAAGTAAAATCAAGGAGGATAAAAATGGTCGGTATTTTAATTGCTACTCATGGAGGTTTTGCTGAGGGTCTGTTAAGCGCAGTTGAGCTGATTGCCGGAAAGCAGGAAAAAGTTGAGACTGTCGGCTTGTATCACGGAGACGGAGTCGATGAATTTGAAGGTAAGATCACAGCTGCAATGGACAAGCTGGATGACGGAGACGGTGTGCTGGTGTTCGTAGACATTCTGGGGGGAACACCTTCAAACACCGTTATGCGCTGCTTTTCAAAAAAAGACCATATCAAAGCGATTGCAGGAATGAATATGGCAATGGTTGTGCAGGCAGTCATGATGAGAGACGGAACAGATTTGGATTCACTATGTGCAGAATGTGTTGAAGTTGGAAACCAGCCGCCGATTCTACTGCATGACATGTATGCAGATATGGTAAAACAGCAGAGTGAAGATATAGAAGAAGACGAAATTTAAAAATATGTTTGAGGATGCAGCCGGGTTTCCCGGCTGTTTTTCATTTCATAGGAAAGTTCTACGACCTTCCCTATGAAATAAAAACGCTCCGCGGGTTGTGCACAGATGCGTAAGGAAATTATTTGCCTGCGGCAAATTGCATCTGGCACGCAAAGTTGTCAAGCCCCTCAAAGAGTGAGGGGTTGGGGCGTTGAAGTGGGCTTGCCCACTTTGTTCTTAATAACTGAAGTTAACCACTTAGCAGTATGAATTCATATTTTGAAAATATTGTTTAGCTGCTTCCAGAGAGATTTCCATGTCAAAAAAGCAGGAGCCCCGCTGTTTTTTATTGTTTGTTTTATTTTTGAAGCTTACTGTTGAGAAAACTTTTTCTATTTCAGTTTCTTATAATTAATGTATCAAGATAATCAATAAAGGAGGCAGTTTATGAAACTATTATTGGATACAGCAAATGTAGCAGAAATTAAAGAAGCGGCAGGGTATTATCCTGTCTGTGGAGTGACAACGAATCCATCAATCATCTCCAGAGAAGAATCAGATTTTTTTGAGACTTTAAAAAAAATCAGAAGCATTATAGGAGAAGATCAGATGCTGCATGCTCAGGTAACGGCACATAAGGCAGAAGGTATGATAGAGGAAGCAAAGCGGATGAAGGATGAGCTGGGTAAAAATTTCTATGTGAAAATTCCAGCAACAAAAGAAGGAATAAAGGCGATTATGGAATTAAAATCCAGAGAATTTCAAGTGACAGCGACAGCGGTTGTGTCGGCTAAGCAGGGACTCATAGCGGCCATGGCAGGTGCAGACTTTGTTGCCCCTTATGTAAATAGGATTGATCATCATGGGGGAGATGGGATCAAAACGGCCGCAGATCTGACAAAGGTCTTCAGGGAACATCATCTATCTGCCAAAATATTGGCTGCATCTTTTAAAAATACGAAGCAGGTTTTTGATATTGCTTTGAGCGGGAGCTACAGTGCTACCGTATCTCTTCAGATTATGGAAGATATGTTAAAACATCCGCTCACGGATACAAGTCTGGAGACATTTGATTCTGACTGGAAGGCAGCCTATGGAGAAAAACACATTACAGATTTTTAGTAATTGAGAAGGAAGGAGAAAAAACATGAGACTGAAAGGGAAGACAGCCGCAGTTACTGGAGCGGGGAGCGGAATTGGAAAAGCATGCGCTTTAAGGCTGGCACAAGAGGGAGCTAATGTGCTGGCTATTGATCTGGACGGAGCATCAGCGGAGAAGACGGCAGAACAAATTCGGAAAGCAGGAGGCACGGCAGATGCGGCGCCGGCAGATATATCAGAGAAAGAAGCAGTCATGGCAGTAGCGGAGAAAGCGGAAAAATGTTTCAGGCCCTTGGATATCTGGGTCAACTGTGCGGGTATTTCCGTAATCCAGCCATTTTTGGCAGAAGACAGTGAACAGGTGTGGGATCAAACAATGAGGGTTAATTTAAAAGGTACATTTCTGTGCTGTCAGGCAGCGGTAAAAGGAATGCTGGGGCATGGAGGAAGTATTATTAATTTTTCTTCTCAGTCGGGAAAAAAGGGAACAAATCAATACGCGGCATACTGTGCAAGCAAATTTGGTATCCGGGGGCTTACTCAGTCGATAGCAACAGAGTTTGCAGAGGAAAATATACGGGTTAATTGTATCTGTCCCGGAGTTATCCTGACTCCTATGTGGGATAAACAGGTCAACGATTATGCTAAAAAGAAACATATAACACCGGAAGAAGTAATGCCGAGATTCAAGGAAAATATTCCCCTCGGAAGACTTTGTACTTACCAGGATGTTACCAATCTGGTCTTGTTTCTTGCATCGGAAGATTCTGAATATATGACCGGGCAGTCTTTAAATCTGACTGGAGGAGCATGTACCTATTAAAAAGGACGAAAAACAATGAAATTTTTTTTAGATACTGCAAATGTTGATGAGATCAGAGAGGCAAATGAGATGGGGATTATCTGTGGAGTGACCACCAATCCTTCCATTATTGCCAAAGAAGGAAGAGATTTTAAAGAAGATTATAGAGTAGCATTTGGAGAATAATTTTGCTTCCTTAGGTTCTGCAGTGTTAACATAGTAGCAGGAGGTAAAATCTTATGATAATTCGTTTAGAAGAAGATCAGTGGAAGACACTTACGGATGCCGAAAAATCTGTAATTACATATATTAATAACAATGAAGAACTGATACCGGAAAAGTCCATTAGCGAGATGGCAGAAGAAAGCTATACATCTCCCGCTACAGTCTCCCGGACTATAAGAAAGAGCGGATTTGACGGCATCTCAGAACTGCGTTATAGAATTTCTGCTAAGAATGAATTTAATCAGGAGTCAATGATGGTGAATGCCATCTTTCAAAAATCTATGCTGGAATGTCAAAAGACAATTGAAAATCTGAAAGTACCAACGATTCTGGAAGTGGTAAAAAGAATTAAAAGAGCAAAGAAGATTTATCTCCTGGCAAGGGGAGCTACAGTCCTGGTAGCGGAAGAGTTTGAAATGCAGCTTCAGCTGCTGGGAAATAATGTCTGGATCATGCGGGATTCCGAACATATGAAAAGATCCAATCTAATCTTTAAAGAGGATGATCTGGTTATAATTTTCACGGTAAAAAACAGTACGCCTGAGTTAGGAATGGCGGCTAAGTTTGCCAAAGAAAACAAAGCCAATGTGGTAAGCTGTACATGTCTTCCAAGATCAGAGTTAAATCAATATTCAGATGTGTATGTAGTAGGATATACGAAGTATGATTATGCCATTAAGGAATTTCTTGTTACTTCCAGGCTGCCGCTGCAGATTATATCAAGGACAATCATAGAGTATCTGACATTATAGAGAAAGAGAGAAAAGTTTTGTAGCTTTTCTCTCTTTCTTGTTCCGGAAGCAGAATTGATGGTACTTAAATCTTTCCCATCAGCATAATGATTTGTAAATGCTGCGGTACATTCGAGTGAACTTCCATTTCAATATATTTGAAGGAAAAATATTTCTGCTAATCTATAGCGTTAATATATATTATCCTTAGTTCTCATCCGGCATACCGTAACGGTTAGCTCCCTGCACCCCTTGTTTTACAAATAGGATAATAAAATAAATTGCAACAATCAGGGCCAGAAGTCCGAATACAATGGTTGCAAGTCCAAACCCGCCGGAAGCAGCTTCCGCATTCATCAGCAAGGATGCGGTTGTCAAGGTTAAGCTGACCATAAATAAAATGATCGGTATATATGCAAGCAAAACCAACCAACCTGAACGGTCTACGTCATGCAGACGGCGTACATTCAATGACAGTCCGGGGATAAAAGTGATCAGTGACCACAGCGAGTTAACAGCGTTTGTATCTAACATCCTTGCAAGAAAACCGACAATGATTGATACAATAAGCTGTCCCAGGATAGCCCACCAGAAATTAGAACGGGATGTCCTTCCTTTAAAATCGAAATAGCGTTTCCAATACGCTTTATAAGCGTTTATCATAGTTAAATCCTCCTCTTTTTCTTTTGTGTAATAAATGATGAAATTTTCCTTTCCTGAAATATTATAGACATAAATCTCATTAATTTCAAGTTCTATTGGGACCGGCGGTATTCCAGAGGGCTAACACCATAATAACTTTTAAACTTCTTAGAAAAGTTTCCGCTGTACCGGTAGCCTGTTCTTTTTGCGATCTGACTGACAGAAAGATCTGTGGCAGAGAGAAGGCCAGCCGCCATTGCCATTCTCAGGCTGCTGGTATATTCCCCGATGGTCATATGATAATGCTTCACAAAACCAGCCTTCAGCTTTTGCTGGTTTAAAAACACCTTCTTGCTCAGTTCTTCAATGGTAGGAGGATGAACTGCCTGCTCCGTCAAAATATCGTGGGCCTTCTGAATGGCCTGTATATCTGAGGCCGTAAGCCTGAAGCTGCGTTTTTTTCCAATTTGTATCAACCCGAAATCAAGCTGGTGCTGAAACATATTATCCTTAGGCTTTTTGACTTCCTCTGTCAGAAGTGCAAGACATTCCAGGATCTTGCTCTCCAGAAAAAGAGGAGACAGACGGCCGGAGACAGACAGGCTGTTGAGCTGGTGGATAACGGAAATGACAGTATGGGGCAGATAGCGGTAAGTATGATTTTGTTTAAAGTCACTCAGGGAAAGGGAATCAGGGAAAGTCACGGAAACAATCTCGTCCAAAAAGGCTTTGTGGACGGTTATCTCTGTCCCGTGAAAATGCTGCCCCTGATGCCAGGCCTGTTTTCCTTTCAGATTTTTTTCTGCCACAAAAAAAGAAGAGGGAGTAAAGGATGATACCTGTTGATTTTTCAGCTGGAACTTTGTACTTCCCTTATATACGGTTCCAAATCTCAAAAGAGATTCCGGATTGTCAAACTGGATCTGAAAATCCTTAGGTATCGTATAATCTGCGATTCCAAGCTCATAATAACCAGGACGGGAATAAAATAAAAAATACCCGCTTTCCGGTGCAGATACATTTTGATATAAAGTACAGTGTTCCTGGAAGGACGGCTGAAATGAAAGCTGGTACAGCACTTCCTCCCGGAAAGCTTTACTGGAGGTTATGGTCATTTCATGGATTCCTTTCTGAGTTATTTTATTGAGTGTCAGATTTATTCAAATGGATGAATAAAATAAAAATCAATTGAAAAGCGGGTCGGGGTTAGGTACAATACGTTGCGAAGTCGTTAGGTAAAACTAACTAAGGATAGTATACAGGAAGAAAGGGTAAAAGTACAATGAGAACGCAAAAATTAAAGTTCATTACAGTCATTTTAGTTCTGGCAGCCCTGGCAGCATTGCTGGCGGGATGCTCAGGAAAAGAAGATCAGACAGATAAAAAAGAGGATTCAAAAACCATCACTGTGACAGATGCCAAAGGAAAGGTTGAAATACCTGCAGATCCAAAGAGAATCGTTGATATCAGCGGAAACAGTGATATACTCTCAATTCTCGGTTATTCTGTAGTCGGAACCGCCAACTCAGATGCGTATGACTATACAAAGTTTCCATCCTATTTAGAAAAGAAGCTTTCCGGTGCTGAGATCCTGGGCTACAGTATGCAGGACAAAATGGACGTTGAGAAGATTCTTGCGTTAAAGCCTGACCTGATTATTATTTCCTCAGTTCAGGAAAAAATGTATCAGCAGCTTTCCAAAGCGGCTCCTACAGTTATGCTGAAGCTGGCTCAGACAGACTGGAAAGAAGATGTGCTCAAGGTAGCCGATATCATGCAGAAAAAAGAGAAAGCCGAAGCATGGCTTGCAGACTATAAGAAAAAGGCCCGTGAAAAGGGAAAAGAAATCAAAAAATCCTACGGAAAGAATAAAAGCTACCTTTCCATCCTTGCCAGTGGAGGCCAAATCTTTGTGTATGACAAGGCCGGGATAGGAAGTATCTTATATGAAGATATGGGATTAAAAAGACCGAAAGGACTGCCGGAGCAGAAGGATATCAGCCTTCCGGTAGTATCATATGAAGGGCTGGCGTCCATTGAGGCAGATTATATTCTTGCCATGGGAACCAAAGATGATATGGCAGCTTTAAAGAAAAACTCTGTGTGGAAAGAGCTTCCCGCAGTGAAGAAGGGACATGTGGCAGAGCTTCCCGCAAGCCCTTACTTTAACCAGGGATACAGTTCCATCGGGCGTCTCTCATTTTTGGATGAAGTGAACGGTTTAATGGAGAAGATGAATGAGTAAAAGGGTTTCTGTGTTTGCCGCAGTTTCCGTTATCCTTTTGATAACTGGAGTGCTGCTGGCTGTTTCCCTTGGAGCAAAGAGGCTGCCGTTTGAAACGGTGGCCTCGGCGCTCTTTAAAGGCGGGGATTCACTGGATATAAAATTGATCAGGGAAGTCAGGCTGCCTAGGGCCATCGCCGCTGTATTGACAGGAGGGATGCTTGCCAGTGCGGGCGCTGTGATGCAGGGGGTGACCAGGAATCCCCTGGCCGAGCCGTCCATCATGGGAATGACGCAGGGAGCCTCCCTGGCTGTGGCAGCTGCAAGTGTAATACCGGCAGTATCCGGCCTTTTCGGTTTGACAGCATCGGCCCTTATTGGTGCTTTTCTCGGCGGGATTCTTGTGCTTGGATTTTGCCTGCGAACGACAAATTTAAGTGTCTCAAGGCTTCTGCTGGCGGGGACAGCCCTGGGAACCTTTTTTCTATCGTTATCCTCCCTGATCGGGATTCTGGGAAACCGTTCCCAGGAGCTTGCGTTTTGGGTAGCGGGAGGATTTAAGTCCATCACATGGGGCCATGTGTGGCTTTTACTATTTGCAGGAGGGATTTCTCTGATTCTGTTTTTCTTTCTGGCAGGCAGCATCAACATCCTGAGCCTTGGAGATGAGGCAGCCACAGGACTGGGTGTCCGTCCCGAAAGGATCAGGCTTTGGTCGATTCTTCTGCTGATTCCGGTCTGTGCCGTCTGTGTGGCCAGCGCAGGAAATATCGCCTTTGTTGGATTGGTCATTCCCCACATGATAAGAAAGATATTCGACAATGACTACAGAAGAATGATACCGTTGTCTTTCTTAGGCGGAAGTGTGCTGATGGTATGGGCGGACCTGGCCGCGCGTCTGGCAAACCAGCCATATGAGACTCCGGTAGGGCTGTTTACCTCTATATTAGGTGTGCCAGTATTTCTGTGGCTGATCAGAAAGGAGCAAAGCAGATGAAAAAAAGGCAGCGTACAGCAGTGGCCCTGGTGGTGTTCTTGTTTCTGGCCGTGTTTGTGGGAGCCTTAATGTATGGAAGCTACTCCATGACGGCAAAAGATGTTGTAATGACGCTTTTCGGCAAAGGGGACGGCATGCAGAATATCGCTGTACTTGATCTGCGGCTCCCAAGAGCAGTGACGGCGGTTCTAACCGGAGCTGCATTATCTGTCTCAGGCTGTATTTTGCAGAGTGTCACCAAAAATGATCTTGCAGAGCCCGGGATCATCGGTATCAATGCAGGCGCGGCACTTGCGGTTGTGCTTTTGATTTCTGTACAGAGCACCAGCTATTATACGGCACTGGGCTTTGGCACTGTTCTGCTCATGCCCATAGCGGCAGCGGCTGGTGCTTTTATAAGCTTTCTGTGTATTTATCTTCTGGCCAGGGATAATGGGAGTGTGAGGCCTGTAAAAATGATATTGGCAGGTATTGGTGTCAACACAGGGGTCAATGCCCTGATCACTCTTTATCAGCTGAACATGTCAAAAGGAGACTATAATCAGGCTCTGGCATGGATTGGCGGCAGCCTGTGGGGCAGCAGCTGGATGTATGTTGCCATGACTGCGCCCATTATTATTGTGCTGATCCTTATTGTCTTTTACAAAAACAGAACGCTGGATGTGATGGATCTGGGAGATGAGCTGGCTATGGGATTAGGGGTTCAAGTGGAGAGGGAAAGAAAGGTTTTCCTTGTTCTCGCAGTCTGTCTGGCTGCCTGTGCCACTTCTGTGGCCGGGAATATCGCGTTTGCCGGACTGATCGGACCGCATTTAGCAAAACGTCTCGTGGGGCCTGTGCACAAAAGACAGATTCCTGCGGCAGCATGTTTAAGCAGTATTTTAGTTTTGGGAGCGGATACACTTGCGAGGAATCTGTTTTCACCGCTGGAAATACCAGCGGGTATCATGATCTCCCTGATCGGAGTGCCATATTTTGTTTATCTCCTGATGAAAGAAAGGTAAGGGTGTAAAATGGAACAACAAAAGATTCAAGTGAGGGATATCACTGTCGCCTATGAGCAGACCATCGTCATACCAAAGCTGAATCTGAATATCCCCGGCGGGAAGATCACCATCGTAGTCGGCGGCAATGGATGCGGAAAGTCTACACTGATCAAATCTGTGGCCGGGATACTTAAGCCCAAAAAGGGCGAGATCTTTATCAATGGTACGGAGATTAAAAAGCAGGCTCCCAGGGAGACCGCAAAACAGATGGCAGTTCTGCCCCAGAGCCCGCAGGTACCGGAGGGACTTTTAGTAAAGGAACTGGTGGCATACGGGCGGTTCCCTTATCAGAAACCTGTAGGCGGACTGACAGAACATGACCACCAGGTGATCCGCTGGGCGATGGAGGCAACAGGCATTCTGGCACTGAAAGACCGAAGGGCAGATTCTCTTTCAGGCGGACAGAGGCAGAGGGCCTGGATTGCCATGGCGCTCGCGCAGGAGACAGAAATTCTTGTACTGGATGAGCCAACCACTTATCTGGATATGTCTCACCAGCTGGAAATACTCTCTCTATTAAAAGAATTAAACCAAAAGAACCAAACAACCATTGTCATGGTGATCCATGAAATCAATCATGCATCCAGGTTTGCAGACCATATCATTGGAATGAAGGAGGGGCAGATGGTGTTTGAGGGAACACCTGCGGATGTGATAACAGAACAGAATTTGAAGACACTTTATGGTATACGGGCTAAGCTTACACTCAGTGAGGACGGCACATATCCGGTCTGCACGGAGTATGAGCTGGAATGAGCAGACGGGGGAATAAAGCAAATTTTGTTATCATAGCGGCGGGGCAGATGATCTCTCTGTTCGGCAGTGCCATCCAGCGGTTTTGTATGTCTCTCTATGTACTGGACCTGACCGGGAGTCCGGGCATTTTTGCTACGATCCTTTCAATTTCTATGCTTCCATATGTTCTGCTCGCGCCGGTAGCCGGAAATATCACAGATTACTTCAGCAAAAAGAAGATCATGGTCTGTACAGACATCTTCAGCGGCATTGTTATAAGCTGCTATGCGGCTTTTTTATTTTCAGGACATGACCGGCCAGCTGTCATAGCTGTCACAATGATCCTTTTGTCAGCTGCAAGTACTATATATTCACCGGCGGTGACAGCCTCCATCCCTCTGTCTGTTTCAGCAAAACAGCTTTACCGGGCCAATGGCATTGTACAGCAGATCGGATCCGCTGCCAATTTTGCAGGACCTGTCATTGCGGGGATGCTGTATGGTTTTCTGGGGATCCGTTGGATCGTCGTTTTAAATGCAATCAGTTTCTTTGTCTCAGCACTGATGGAAGGATTTCTGCATCTGCCGGAAAAAAAGAACGGCTCCAGAAACAAGCTCTCTTTTTTGGGCAGTGTGAACGAAATGTATCAAGGGTTTTTGTACTTAAAAAAATTTCAATCTATCATATTAAAGATTATTTTCTCTTACGGTCTGTCCAACCTGTTCATTGTTCCGGTTTTCTCCGTAGCTGCACCGCATTTTATAAAAAATGTGCTGGGTCTTTCTTCAGAAGTCTATGGATCTGTGGAGGGGATCACAGTGCTTGGGATGATCACGGGGGGAGTACTGATCAGTGTGTTTCCCAAGCGTTTTTCCATGGCTGTGATCCACAGAGTGCTTTACCTGATGCCGGTTTCGTTTCTTTTCATGTGTCTGACCGGATTTGCGTCCCAAAGCCCGCTCATTAATATATGTGCTTTTGGGGCAGGCGGCTTTGCTGTCATGCTTTCCCTTGGCCTGTCCAATGTGATTTCATTGACTTACATGCAGCAGGCAGTCCCCGGATCTATGATCGGAAAGACCAGTGCATTTTCAACGGCAGCGGCGACAGCCACGATACCTCCCGGACAGTTTTTGTTCGGACAGATATTAGAATCAGGGATTTCGGTTCCTGTGCTGTTTCTTTTTGTATCAGCGGCAAGCCTTGGGACTGCATATTTTGTGAAACAGGCAATAAAAAAGAATTAAGAAATTTTAAAAAAGTTCTTGCATATTGTATTTAGTTTTGCTATACTATTACTTGTCTGAAAGATGCGGGTGTAGTTCAATGGTAGAACTCCAGCCTTCCAAGCTGATCACGTGGGTT
>URWL01000040.1 GCA_900551465.1 uncultured Blautia sp.
ATATGCTTCTGGTCAAAGCGTAATGGCTTCGTTCTTTTTTTCTGCTGTTCTGTAGGCCACCCAAACACCAGCATCACCGCCGGAAATACATATTCCGGAAGCTGAAGAAGCCTGCGCTGCTCTTCACAGTTTTCCATAATATCACCTATATAACAGGAACCGATACCAAAGCTTTCTGCTGCCACAACTGCATTCTGTGCAGCAATAGCCGTGTCTGTCACAGCCAGCATCAGGTCTCCCATCCCAGGTTTCCGTGGACTGCATCCAGCTTCCAGGTAGGTATCATACCATTTTTTACAGTCTGCACAGAACACCAGAACCATGGGAGCTTTTGCAATAAAAGGCTGATGATCACATGTTTCAGAAAGCGCTTCCTTTAATTTCTCATCTGTAATATCCAGAATGGTATAAAGCTGCTGACATCCTGCGCTCGGCGCCTGGGCTGCCGCCTCCAGAATGACCTCTTTCATTTCTTCCGGAATGGGTTTCTCTTCATAAACTCTCATAGATTTTCTGTTGTATAAACTTTTAATGATCTCGTTCATAATTTCTCCTTTTATCTCTGCCTCTGTTCCCCCGATACATCCTGATTTTCATATAATAATCAACAAAGTAATTTGTTCGTTTCCGCCTGATTTTTCAGTTAATTCAAGAATATCATAGGAAGATTTGTTTTACAACTGTACATTTTTAAGAAAAAGAAAAATCCCGCCATCCTTTTCAGACAGCGGGATTTTCCCTGAATAATATTATTTACTTCTATTGGTTTTTCTGCGGGTCATCAGCCCTCCGATCCGGCCGGTTTCTTTGGCCGAAAGGCTTCTCCAGCCATTCTCCAGCACCTGATCCAGAAGCCCCAGTTCTTCGGCTATCTCATATTTCAGCCTTTCATCTTCGGAAAGCTCTCCATTCAGATAATTTTCTACTTCTTTCTCTTTATTCACTGTACTCACACTCCTTAATATTACTGTTCTCAGTAACCCATATTTCTGTTCATCAGAAGTATTGACAGTTTTATAAAGATTATACAGGTATTATCCTCTTGGAATAATGATCGCTGCAATGATATAGGCCCAGATTCCTGCACCTCCGAAGCAGGTAAGGATCACCCAGGCAAGACGCACCAGAGTAGGATCAATATCAAAATATTCTGCAATTCCTCCACATACACCGCAAAGCATACAGTTTACTGATGATTTATAAAGGCGTTTGTTGCTCATATCCATTACTTCCTTTCTCTTATTCCTCAAAGTCCACTTCCAGAGTTCCCATTCCGCATTCTAACTGCATCTTACGGGAGGCTCCGTTATTGTCTACTTTTTTTGTTGAGCCAAGGCCCGTAAATTCATCCTCCCCAAGGAGAACACTTCCCACTCCGCAGGAGATGCGGTAATTATAATCTTCCTTCCTGCCTGCAACATCAAGAGACATCATCCCTACGCCGCATTCTGCCTCTATATAATCTGCATCCAGGTCTGTTAATTCCACAGTTCCCACTCCAACCTCAATATCTGTCTGTCCGGCTGTTACAATACCGTAATTTTCCAGAGTTCCTGCTCCTACGGAAACACTGAATTCCCCGGCTTTCAGGTCATCCTCCAGAGCTGCCGTTCCTTTGTCAATATCAATGCTTACCTCTGTAAATTCTGTTCCTGCAGGATAAGTAATCGTAACTGTTCTTTCCTCCGGTCTGTAATCATCTTTGTTTTCAATCTGAAGCTCTGAGCCTTCTGTACTTACCCTTACACGATCCGCTGCATCACCATCAACGGTAACTGTAATTTTCCGATCTTCACTTTCACGAAGAATCAGCTCATCATAGTTTAATTCAATATCCATAGAAGAAATGCTGTCAAATTCATACGTCCCGCTGTCTCCTGACGGAACTGCCTGCTTTTCGTCCCAGTCATCGTCATCCCAGTCGTCATCCCAGTCATCGTCCTCATCCCAGTGATCTACCATCCGGACCATCCTGTTTACTGCTTTCTGCATATTACTTCCTTCATACTTCATCTCTTCTACAGACGCTCCCATAGCAGCTCCTGCAACGGTAAATCCACATCCCAGAACACCAAAAACTGCCGCTGTCCCTAAAACGATCTTTGAAAATTTTTTCATACAGTCTTACCATCCTTTCTTTCTTTGCTTAAAAGTCTGTGACACCAATCTGTAAACCATCTGAGAAATCTTGGAAACAGGCTGCCCACGATCCAGACCACAAATACAAGACCTGCAAGCCCTATCGCCATAAAAATGCATCCAATCCCAACAGTCAGGATACCTGCAGCCGCGGTACTGAAGCAAAGACCGATCCCTGTAAAAATCATAACGATTCCACCGATCAGCATCCCCAGCACTCCGACTCCTGCACCAAAGGCTAACAAAAACGGAAGAAAAATAACCGTTACTAAAACTCCAATGACACCCCCTGTTGCTCCTGCAAGAAATGGAGAAAGGAAAATCAGAAGGATCAATATCAGTGTAAGCTTGCCCCGTCCACGTTTTTCTTTCGGCTGATAGCCTCTTTCTTTTCTGTCAGTACCGCGCTCCCCGGGCATCTGCCCCGGCTCTTCCATCCTCTCATCATAATACCCGTTTTCTGTATAGGTTCCTGAAGAGGCACTGTTTTCTCTTAAATCTGCTTTGATGATGGCAGCCACCTTACCCGGGCTTCCAAGCTTCTGTATTACTGAAGCTTCCTCTTCTTCTCCCGCTTCATCAAAATAACTTTCATAATAATCAAGAGCTTCTCTTCTCTCATCTTCTGAAATATCGGAAAGAAGAAGTTCCAGTTGTTTCATAAACTCTTTTCTGTCCATTATCCAATTCCCCCTTCAAACAGTCTGGAAATTTTTGAAGAATAGTTTTTCCATTCCACTTTGTACAAATTCAGCTGTGCAGATCCTTTTTCTGTTAATTTATAATATCTGCGGTTCCGGCCCTCGTATGCCATATCATATGTCTCCAGACATTCATCCTTCTGGAGCCTTCTGAGCACCGGATACAGCGTAGATTCTGAAATATCCAGAACACTGCGGACATCCTGGGTGATCTTGTAACCATAGGTTCCATCCTGTTCCTTGGATACGATAGCAAGAACTATTGCATCCAGAAGGGCTGCACCTGTGTTAAATACCATAGAGTCACATCCTTTTTATTCTTTGTGTAATATTATTTTTTTATTAATATTGTTTTGTTGATAATACTATATATCATATAATATAGTTTTGTCAATAGTATCTCAAAAAAAATGTTTTATTTTTAAACACGGAAAAAGCCCTGCCGCACCCAAAGAGTACAGCAGGACTTTTTCTCAGCCATTTTATAATTTTCTTTTTTCGAATATAAGGAACATGGAAACTGATTATCTGTAATAAACAGAATTCCATTTCAGTTCATTTTTAAAGTTACGGATCGTAGTATCTTTATCAATATATACAGCCTCAATACCCATTGCATTTGCCCAGTCGCCCATCTGCTCTGCAGTAAGGTCATAGGAAAATGCTGTATGATGTGCACCTCCTGCAAGAATCCATGCCTCAGCTCCTGTAGCAAGATTTGGCTGCGGTGTCCAGAAAGCAGATGCAACCGGAAGATTCGGCATTGTTTTTTCTGTATGTCTGCAGTCTACATCATTGATGATCAGACGGAAGCGGTTTCCAAGATCAACAAGGGATGTTGCTACAGCCGGGCCTTCTTTTGCTTCAAATACCAGACGTGCCGGATCCTCACGATCACCCATGGAAAGCGGATTTACACGGATGCTTACAGGACCGTCTGCGATAGTCGGGCAAACCTCAAGCATGTGAGCCTGAAGGATTCCTTCTTTTCCCGGAACCAGATTATATGTGTAGTCCTCCATAAAGGAAGTACCTTTTGCATTTGGTGTGTTCTGTGTCATGATCTTCATAAGACGTACCATAGCTGCTGTTTTCCAGTCGCCCTCTGCACCAAATCCATAGCCTTTTTCCATCAGTCTCTGGATTGCAAGACCAGGAAGCTGCTGAAGACATCCAAGATCGCCAAAATGAGTTACAATGGCCTGATAATTTTTCTCCTCGAGAAAACGCTCAAAACCAAGCTCAATCTGTGCCTGTACTGCTACATGTTTGCGGAATTCTGCTTCATCTCTTCCTTCAAGGATGATCTGATATTTGTCATAGTACTCTTCTACCAGAGTATCTGTATCTGCTTTGGAAACAGCTTTTACTGCTTCTGCAATCTCATTGATCGGATAAGCATCAATTTCCCATCCAAATTTAATCTGAGCCTCTACCTTATCACCTTCTGTTACCGCTACGTTTCTCATGTTGTCTGCCACACGCATAACACGGATATGACTGCTTTCCATGATACCAACTGCAGTACGCATCCAGGATGCAATACGTTCCTGAACTGCACGGTCATTCCAGTGTCCAACAACAATTTTACGTTCAATACCCATACGGGTTACGATATGTCCATATTCACGGTCACCATGAGCAGACTGATTTTCATTCATAAAGTCCATATCAATGGTATCGTAAGGAATCTCTTCATTAAACTGCGTATGCAGGTGAAGAAGCGGTTTGCGGTATTCCTGAAGACCAAGGATCCATGATTTTGCCGGTGAAAAAGTATGCATCCATGTAATAACACCTGCACATTCTTCATCTGCATTTGCCTCATTAAAGGTACGGCGGATCACCTCATTTGTGATCAAAGTTGGTTTCCATACAACCTCGTAAGGAAGTATTCCTGATGCGTTGAGTTTATCTACAATAATCTTAGAATGCTCTGCTACTTTTCTCAGACATTCATCGCCATAAAGATCCTGTGAGCCTGTTGCAAACCAGAATTTATAATTTTTTGCTGCTTTCATTCTTTCTAACCTCCTAAATTACTCTGCTGCATATGTACAAACCGATGAACGTTCACTGATCTCCACCGGAAATTCATATGTCACATCACTGTTTGGATTTTGGATCAGCTGCAGGATCATTTCTGCAGCACGGGTTCCCAGAGCCTCCATAGGATGTCCCACAGAAGTCAGAGGAACCGGATTCAGTCTGGCAAGATCCGAATTATCAATACCTACTACAGAAAGATCTTCCGGGATCTTTTTGCCATTCTGAAGCATTCTTCTTGTCAGTTCATGGGCAACCTCGTCATTATAACAGACACAGGCAGTACATCCACGCAGACGGTTTTTCAGTTTTTCCACTATCCGGGAAAAATCTTTTATTTCCAGGGTATCGATCCAGCAGATCCTGCTTTCATCCACCTCGATCCCTGCATGTCCCAGGGCTTTCAAATATCCCAGATACCGCCTCCGTCCCTGTCCGTCATCTGTCTTAAAGACACCTGCAATGCGGGTATGTCCTTTTCGGATCAGATATTCCGTAGCAATCTTTCCTGCCTGGATATCATCCATGCTGATATGAGGAATATTCAACCCCTCATAAAAACTGTTAAAAAACAGGATCGGAATCCCTCGGGACATCAGCCGCCTGTAATATTTCAAGTTTGGATTTGGCAGACCGCTCATGACCGGCTCTGCAATAAGCGGGTCACGATTTCCTTCTTCAAGGAATCGTTCCAGCAGTCTGCGTTCCGTTTCAATACGATTGCCTGTGAACATAATGCGTGCACTGTATCCGTCCTTTTCCAGCCGTTCCACCATAGACCGGAGGATGCGGGGAAAAATATAATTATCCACATATGTAGTAAGGATAGTCACTGTATGGGAAAGTTCTTTTTTTTCTTCCTCCACTGCTTTCTCGTCACTAACGTATGTTCCGCTTCCCTGAACCCGGGTCAGAACTCCCTGCTGCTCCAAAAGCCCCAGCGCGTGCCTTACCGTCTGGCGGCTGATCCCAAAGACACGGCTGATATCATTTTCTGATTCAATCTGATCTCCACGGTTCAGCTCTCCGGATGCTATTCTGTTTTGAATCCATTCCGTCACCTGACGGTATTTTGACATTCTCATATTATATACCAGCTATACGATTAATTCTTTTTCTTTTTCGTTGTTACATCAAGTACAACAGCGCCAAGAAGTACGGCACCTTTTACTACTTTCTGAAGGTCTGTAGACATACCGCACATGGACATACCATTGTTCAGTACACCCATTACAAGAGCACCTACAACAGCACCGATAACAGTACCTACACCACCGGATGCAGCCGCACCGCCGATATAACAGGATGCGATGGCATCCATTTCAATTCCATCACCCATTTTCGGGTTGGCTCCACCCTGACGAGCGGATAACACAATACCTGCAAGAGCTGCAAGAACGCCCATATTTACATATACCCAGAAGAATACATGCTTTGTATTGATACCAGACAGTCTTGCTGCTTTGGCATTGCCGCCCATTGCATAAATCTGACGTCCGGCAACCGTTTTGCTTGTGATGAAATGATAAACAGCCACTACTAATCCAAGTACGATCAGCTGAATCGGAATACCATTGTACTGGCCAAGCTTGATAAAGAAGAACCATACGATCAAAAGGATAACAATATCTTTTACAGCCATCTGCCACGGAACAATATTTGCAAATCCATATTTGTTATTTGTTTTGATAGTATTCAGTTCAGAAAGGATAATACCCACTGTCACAACAACTGCTACTGCCACACATACAAGGTCAAGAGTCCCTCCTGCAAAGTCCACCTTGATAGTAGGAAGGAATCCGGTTCCGATAAATGCATAATTCTGAGGAAGAGGTCCTACTGTCAGAGATTTCAGTAAAGTATATGTAAGACCACGTCCCATAAGCATGGTAGCCAGAGTTACTACAAATGGCGGAATATCCAGGTAGGCAATAAAGAATCCGGAAAAGATACCAACTGCAAGTCCGATTCCGATAGCAACCAGCCATGCAAGAGCAACCGGTACATTCTGCTCAACTACAAGCTTTGCCGCACATGCAGCACCAAGAGCTACAACAGAACCGACACCCAGATCGATATATCCGGTCAGTACGCAGAGCAGCATACCTGTTGCAAGGATAATGATATAACCATTCTGCATGATCAGGTTATTGATATTTGTAGGCGTTGCATTGGATCCGCCTGTAAGCACATAGAAAATAGCGAAGATAACAACAAGCGCTACGATCATTCCAAGGGACTTTAAGTCCAGATTCACATATTTTTTCTTAGTATCTGTTCCCATTACTCTTCTCCTTTCGCATTACTGTCCATAATGCACTTCATGATACTTTCCTGACTCAGTTCTTCGTGGCTGAGTTCTCCTGCAATACGGCCTTCATTGATGATGTACGCACGGTCGCAGGTACCGATGATCTCCTGCATCTCGGAAGAGATGACGATCACTGCTTTTCCTGCCCGGGCCATATCATTGATGGCACAGTAGATCTCATATTTTGCACCGACGTCAATGCCTCGTGTAGGCTCATCCAGGATCAGTACATCCGGCTGAGTCATCATCCACTTGGCAAGTACCACCTTCTGCTGATTACCTCCGGAAAGAGCGCCAACAGTCTGGTGGATGGATGTAGCTTTTACATTGATCTTCTTCTTGTATTCCTCTGCCTCAATGTTTTCTTTTCTCTCATCAACAACCACACCATTTGAATAATAATTGCGCAGTGCAGCCATTGTCATATTTGTCTTGATATCATTGATCAGCACCAGACCATATGTTTTACGGTCTTCTGACGTATATGCGATCTTATTATTAATGGCATCCTTAACGGTCTTTGTGCTGACCTTTTTGCCGTGCATATAAACCTCGCCGGAAATCTTCTGTCCATAGGAATGGCCAAAAAGACTCATGGCAAATTCTGTACGTCCGGCTCCCATCAGTCCTGCAAGTCCTACTACCTCTCCTGCCCGAACCTTGATGTTGATATTTTTCAGGATCTGCATTTCTGCAATTTCCGGGTGATATGCGTTCCAGTTTTTAACTTCCAGCACCACATCACCAATCGGACAGTTATCGCGAACCGGATAGCGGTTGTTCATTTCACGTCCTACCATACCTTTGATAATACGGTCCTCTGTCCATTCATCCACACCTTTTTTCAGTGTTTCGATAGTCTTTCCGTCACGGATAATCGTAATGGCATCTGCTACATAACTGATCTCATTCAGCTTATGGGAAATAATGATACAGGTAACGCCTTTCTTTTTCAGCTCCAGCATAATTTCCAGAAGCTGCGCAGACTCCTCGTCATTAAGAGCCGCTGTAGGCTCATCCAGGATCAGAAGATCTACGTTCTTTGCCATTGCTTTTGCAATCTCGATCAGCTGCTGTTTTCCTACTCCAAGTGTATTTACAGGAGCATTTAAGTTTTCATTTTCAAGGCCTACATGAGCCAGGGCTTCTTTTGCCTCTCCTCTTGTCTTGGTCCAGTCAATGACACCTTTCATGGAAACACGTTCGTTGCCCATGAAAACATTTTCTGCAATTGACAGATAGGGGCTTAATGCCAGTTCCTGGTGAATGATAACAATACCCTTGTTTTCACTGTCCTTGATCTTATGGAACTTACAGGTCTCACCTTTATAGATAATGTCTCCCTCGTATGAACCATAAGGATACACACCGGAAAGTACATTCATCAGAGTTGACTTGCCTGCTCCGTTCTCACCGCACAATGCATGGATCTCACCCTTCTTCACCTGAAGGTTTACATCATCCAGAGCCTTTACGCCGGAAAATGCCTTTGTTATGTGCTTCATTTCCAAAATAACTTCAGACATGCCTCTCCCTCTCTCCTTTTCTTTTATTCTAAAACAAGGGCGGCGGATTCTCCCGCCGCCCCTAAAAATCGCGCATTCAATTAGTTTTATTATTTAAGCTGATCCTCTGTGTAGTATCCGCCGTCGATCAGAAGTTCCTTATAGTTAGACTGATCTACTGCAACCGGCTCACACATATATGTAGGAACAACCATTTTGCCGTTGTCATACTGCTCTGTATCGTTGATCTCCGGCTCTTCGCCCTTAAGAACTGCATCTACCATAGTAACAGCTTTCTCAGCAAGAAGACGTGTATCTTTGTAGATAGACATTGTCTGAGTTCCGTCGATGATGTTCTTTGTAGCCATAACCTCAGCGTCCTGACCTGTGATCATCGGCCAGTTTTCTGTTGTGTATCCGGCACCAAGAAGAGCTGCTTTGATTCCGTATGCAAATCCGTCAAATGCGGAGCATGCGATATCAAGATCTTCATCTGCATAGTTTGCTGTCAGGATGTTCTCACAGTTAGCCTGAGCTGTTTCCTGAGACCATCTGAGGATACAGGTGTCTTCAAAAGAAGTTCTTCCTGATTTACATACCAGAGTTCCGTCATCCAGATACTCCTGAAGTACTTCCATAATACCATTGTACAGGAAAAGTGCGTTGTTATCATCCGGAGATCCCATAAAGAACTCGATGGTATAGGATTCACCAGCCTCACGAGCTGCATCAAGATCTTTGTTCTCTTTGATGTAGTTACCGATAACAGTACCAACACCCTTGTTATCAAAAGTTGCATAGTAAGAAACAGCATCTGTGTCCATCAGAAGACGGTCATAAGCGATGATCGGGATGCCTGCTTCCTTAGCCTGTGCCTCAGCATTTACAAGTACGCCTGAGTCGATTGCTGCAATAACCAGACAGTCAACACCTTTTCCTACATAGTTCTCAAGCTGAGAAACCTGCATTGCGGTATCATCTTCTGCATACTGAAGCTCTACTTTGTAGCCTTTTTCTTCCAGCTGTGCTTTCATGTTGGCACCATCGTTGATCCATCTCTCTGATGACTGAGTCGGCATCAGAATACCAACAGTCTTCTGCTCTTCTTCCTCTGCAAATACAGTTGCTGTGGAAGCTACGCCCATAGAGCATACCATTGTAGCTGCAAGTACTGTGCTAAGTAATTTCTTGTTCATTTTGTTTCCTCCCTTTAAATGATTTCATGTACAAGTTATGTACATGTTGGTTTTTTCTCACGATAAAACATGCACAATGCTTTGGTTTGTTTTTTGTGCATTTTGCACGTTATGTATCGTGTATCACCTTTAACTGTAAGCACATTGTACACCTGTATTTCATTTGTGTCAAGAGGATATTCTATTTTTTTAAACATTTTAACGGAAAATTGTATTTAAGTTGTATGTACTATTGGTACATTTGTTCCATTCAGCTTGTATGTACATATCATACAACTTGTACATTATTACCCCGTAACAATGGCTTATCCGGCGAAAAAAACAGAAAAACAAAAGAAAAGTATCCTGAATTTTCAATAATAGACAGATGCCAAATCCATCCATCTGTGATATGATGAACATTAGATGTCA
>URWL01000041.1 GCA_900551465.1 uncultured Blautia sp.
GGAAGGGGAAAATGTGACAGATCCAAAAATATTGGAATTTCAGGCAATACTGGAAAGGCTGATCACACAGGAAATCCGTTCAAAAAACGAAGATGAAGAGAGATTTCGTTCCTTGGATCTTGCAATTAGGAAACAGCAGATGGCAAGAAGAGAAATTGCAGCGGCATTGTCGGATAAGAGATCAACAAGGGAAACAAGGATCCATAAGAATATCTAGTATAATACATAAGAAGATTCTGCTATAACAGGATATAGAAAAAGAGCTGCAGCAAAAGCTGCAGCTCCCTGTTTTTATGTAGTGAATTATTCACCTGGCTGAATAGCCTCTGTAGGACAAACATCTGCGCATGTTCCACAGTCAACGCAAGCGTCAGCATCAATTTCGAAATGATCTGCGCCTTCAGAAATAGCCTCAGACGGGCACTCAGCTGCACATGTTCCACAGCTTACACATTCGTCAGTAATTACGTATGCCATTATAATATCCTCCTTTTTTCTCGTTAGCACCTTTTACGGTTCTATATTGCTATTCTAATATATCTTTCATAGGATTACAAGTATAAAATTATAAACATATTTTTATAATATGACCGTTGATTCTCACTGGCATTTATATTATAATGAATGTGCTATAAACAGCATAACACTGCAGGGAATAATAAGAAATTTTTTCTGCATAAAATATAAAAAGGAGGAAATAGAAATGGCACAGGTTACAAAAGAAACTACCATTGGCGAGCTTCTCAGAATTGATCCGAACTGCGCTGCTATCCTTATGAGAATGGGAATGCACTGCATCGGATGTCCGTCTTCTCAGGGAGAATCTCTGGAAGAGGCAGCTATGGTTCATGGATTTGACTCAGATATCCTTGTTCAGCAGATTAATGATTTTCTTAGCAAATAATAAGACTAAAAAAGGCGTTCCATATGATATGGAGCGCCTTTTTTTCATAGTGTAAAAATCATGGATCAGATCTGTGCAAGCTGTTGAAGTGCATTTACGGAGATTGTTTCTCCATGTTCTTTCAGGTAGGCTTCTCCTGCAGAAGAAAAGGCTCTGCTGATTCCATACTCGGAAAGGATGTTGCATGTCCGGTTGAAATCTTCCGGAGATATATCGGACTGGTGGAGAACGAGACGATATTTTCCCTCGGCAGGATCTTTATAAAGGGTGTTTATACCTGTAAAAAATCCGTTTAGTCCATGGGATGCGGCAATCACATCATCCAGCTGTGAAAAGCTGAAGAGTCGTATCAGATCAACGGAAGGAGCGTCCTGAGAAGCTGCCTCTTTTGCAGAATCAGAAGCGGCAGAAGTCTTTTTTGAACTTCCCTTTAATTTAGCTTCACAGAGTTTCTGGAAAATATCAATGATATTATCTGCTCCGTCAAGCTGAAGAGCTTCCGATTGTCCGCGGTCTTTAAAGGGGGTGAATTTTGAAAAACGGGTATCCAGCTCTTCCGGATCTTCTACCTTGGTAATAATAAGGATGATACTGTCTGAAGTGACTGGAATTGCTTCGATCATCAGAGGTATATTATCAGCTTCGAATCCGAATTGCAGCTGTGCCTGTTCCATCATATCTCGGAAGAGCTTTTTCGCCTTTTCAGAACCATATGCAAGCTCACTAAGGCGGATTTGATGAAGTTCCAGATCTTCCTTGGTGAGAGTGCAGCGGATTTGGTTTTCATTTATTTTTTCTATTTTCATATGATCACATCCTATTCTTTATGTGCTGTATAACGTATATTTACCATATGCATATTAAATCATATGCAGAATATGGCATATTTACACAGACAGATTAGAATCCATGACTTTTGCCACGGCAAAAAAATGCATATCAACTTAGCATCTATTATATACCACAACTATAGCAGATGTAAAGAAATTCAATTTACCTAAATTATAAAATATTTGGAAACTAAATCGAAATTTTTTTATAAACTGCTGAAAAGCCTTGCATATAGATAAAAATACAGTATAATAGCTTATAAGAAAAATTTTCTGAGTGCAGGCCGGTAAATGATCCTGTTAGCATCAAAGAGATAATAATAGCTTATATATGACCTTTTTCAAAAAGTATGTCTGCTGTTCTTTAGTCATGCGGCGTTCTTGCTGCAGCAGCCATATAAATTTCCACAGTTATTCAGATAAAATTGGTATTGCATGCAGAGATTTTTCTCAGACCTATCTGGTGTTTTCTAAAATTACTGATCAAATGAAAGGAGGCAGAAACGAAAATATATCACAGATATACCCCAGAGGACAATGTGTGGTCTGCATTTTAACAGACAAAAGATAAAAGGGATTCAGCCATAGCAGAAATCCCCTTCTCATGCTTGACCTGGGCTGAGTCCCTGAATAATAAATATGAAAAAAAAATAAAAAGAATTATTTATAAAGCAAATCAATAAAAAATATGATATAATAAAACAGTCTCTGTAATGTTGCAGAGAGATTATATAGTTTTTCTGAAACAGATTATTCTGAATTGAAAGGAAAAAACAAATGAAAAAAAATATAAAAAAGCAGATGAAGAAGCAGTATATGCCGGCAGTGATCGTTGCTGGTCTGATTCTTTTGCTGGCGGCGGCCGGTATCGGTGTTCATGTGATCCGGAAATATATTCCGACAAAGGAGCGGATGGATCTGAACGAGTATTATGGACAGACTGCCGAGGGAGAGGCAGTGATCGTCCTTGGAACTAATATTATGGAAGAACGGGCGGTTACTTCTAATGGACAGATATACCTGCCTTTGAAGCTTGTAAATACTTATTTGAATCAGAGATATTACTGGGACAGCGGAAATCAGCAGATCTTATATGCTACTCCTTCTGAACTTCAAAAATATCCGGCTTCTTCTAATGGAGACAGTGATGTATGGATGAAAGATGAAGCGGTATATCTTAGTCTGGCCTTTGTACAGCGGTATACAGATATGGATGTTTATATGGGTGAAGCTCCGTCCAGAGTTATTATCCAGAATCAGTTTCAAAATGTAAATACAGCTTCTGTGCAAAAAGATACATATGTTCGTTACCGCGGAGGCATTAAATCTCCGGTTCTTACTCAGGTAAAAAAAGGTGACACATTAATCTACCTGGAAGAATACGAAGAATGGGTTAAGGCGGCTACTATGGATGGCTACATAGGTTTTGTAAAAAAACGAGATATTTCTTCAGCAGAGGTCAAGAATTTTGAACGAGATTTCAAAATGGAAGAGTATCAGTATCTTTCCATGGAAGATCCTGTGAATCTGTCCTGGCATCAGGTGACATCTACGGAAGCCAATTCCTATTTTGCAGATGCCACAGCAAATGTCAGCGGAGTGAATGTGATTTCTCCTACCTGGTTTTATCTGGCAGATACAGACGGAAATATTGCAGATATTTCTTCGGCGGAATATGTGCAGCAGGCACATGACAGAGGCATGAAGGTGTGGGGACTTATAGATAACTTTACTGCCGATGTCAGTACCACCGAGACTCTTTCCCAGCTTGCTTCCAGACAAAATATCATCAGTCAGCTTATGACGGCAGCAGAAAATACTGGGCTTGATGGGATTAATGTGGATTTTGAAACTCTCAGCGAGGATGCAGGACCGCATTTCCTGGAGTTCTTAAGAGAATTATCTATTGAGTGTCATAAGAAAAATCTTGTGCTTTCTGTGGATAATCCTGTTCCGGAGGATTTTACCAGTCATTATGACCGGGAAGAGCAGGGAAAAGTTGTGGATTATGTGATCATTATGGGATATGATGAACACTATGTGGGATCAGAAGAACCGGGATCCGTTGCGTCCCTTCCATGGGTAGAAAAAGGAGTGACGGATACATTGGCAGAAGTTCCTGCAGAAAGAACGATTCTTGCAATTCCGTTCTATACAAGACTGTGGAAAATAACAGGCGGAGCACTTACAAGTGAAGCCATCGGTATGGATCAGGCTCAGAAGGTACTGTCTGAGAATAATGTTCAGACAATCTGGGATGGAAGTGTAGGACAGAACAAGGCTTCTTTTGAAAAAGAAGGCTCCAGCTATGATATTTGGCTTGAGGATGCGCAGTCAATTGCAGAAAAAGTGAAACTGATTCCGAAATATGGACTTGCAGGAGTGGCTCAGTGGAAGCTGGGATTTGAAAACAGCAGTATCTGGAAAGTAATCAGTGATAATCTGAAGTAAGAATTATATTATAAAATGAGAAATGAAAAAAGCTGTCTGGACCGCAGGGAAAACCTTGGATCCAGACAGCTTTTTTATTTATCAGGAAAGCAGTACACTTCGTATTGATATTCCTGGTAAATAATTGTTTCGTGATATATAAGAAGAGGGTAAACTTCAGATAAAACTCCATAAATGGAAGGAGGCCGGTACTTTCGTACCGGCGCGTATGAAAAAGAAAAATATTTATATAGAAAACATAACGTCTTCTATGTTTAATACTATACCTTAAAATTGTGAAGAATATATGATAAACTTTTGAAAAAATTATGAAGAAATAAAAAAAGAGACAAGGCAGTATTCATTTTTTAGAATATACCTTGTCTCAGTATGATCAGAATTTTTTCCAGGTGTTTTTAAAGAATAACAGAAGAAGAGGGAAAATTTCCAATCGGCCTGCCAGCATGTCAAAAATAAGAACAGATTTGGAAAGATAGGAGAAGGAGGAAAAGTTTCCCATAGGTCCTACTATTTCCAGACCAGGTCCGATATTGTTCAGTGTGGCAGCAACAGCTGTAAAGTTGGTAATAAGATCAAAATTATCCAGTGAAATAAGAAGGACAGATCCACAGAATATAATCAGGTATACACTAAGGAAAATGTTTGTAGACCTGAGTGTTTCATGAGGTACTGTTTTCTGATCCATTTTGATCTTTTTTACTGCATTAGGATGCAGGTATAACTGAAATTCTTTACGGGCAGCTTTAAGCAGCAGTATGATACGTGATACTTTGATTCCGCCGCCTGTACTTCCGGCACAGGCACCAATAAACATTAAAAGTACCAGAATCGTTTTTGACAGAGCCGGCCATTGGTTAAAATCAGTTGTAGAGTAGCCGGTAGTTGTAATAATGGATCCCACCTGAAAGGCTGACTGCTGGAATGCCTGGGCAAAGCCGGAGAACATGTGCCTTGTATTAATGGCAATCAGGATAATGGAAGCCAGAATGATGCCAAAATAGTAGCGGATCTCTTCAATATGAAAAGCAGCTTTAAACTTCTTTGTCAATATAAGATAATAAGCAGAGAAGTTGACTCCAAACAGGATGATAAAAATAGTTGTTACAACCTGGCAATAGGTGCTGTAGCTTCCCAGACTGTCATTTTTTATTCCAAAACCACCGGTTCCTGCAGAACCAAAGGTAATACAGAGGGTGTCAAATAATGGTACCCCTCCCAACAGTAAAAAAATGATTTGAAGAACAGTCATTCCAAGATAAATGCCGTAAAGAATCTTTGCGGTTGACTGTACCTTGGGAACCAGCTTACTGACAGAAGGTCCGGGGCTTTCTGCACGCATAAGATTCATATGATAGCCTCCTGCAAGAGGCAGAAGGGACAGAAGAAACACCAGGACACCCATTCCTCCGATCCAGTGAGTAAAGCTTCTCCAGAAGAGGATAGATTTTGGAAGGCTTTCTACCTCAGCCAGGATACTGGCTCCGGTGGTTGTAAATCCTGATACAGTTTCAAATATGGCATCAATAGGATGGGGAATGGAACCGGAGAGCACAAAGGGAATCGCGCCGGTAATACTTAGTACGACCCAGCTCAGTGCTACGGCAACACATCCGTCTTTTATGTAAAATACTTTGTTTGATGGTTTTTTTCTTGTAAGAGGAAGTCCAATGACCAGACAGATAATAATGGCGGCCAAAAAAGCAAAAATATCTTTTTCCCCATAGATTACAGCTGTCAGGATTGGAAGTACCATAAATATTGCCTGAAGATTAAAAACCCATCCGACAATATAGGTGATAATACGGTAATTCATGACTGTACTCCTTATTTTTCAAGAATATCGCTGATGTCGCGAAGTCCCTTATGTGTAGTTACAATGATCACATGATCTCCAACCTGAATGGTATCCTGACCTCTTGGAATACGGATCTTTCCGTCGCGGACAAGACTGCAAACCAGAAGATTCTTTTTGAGGTTCAGATCAGCCAAAGGAACTCCTACTACAGGAGAAATATCATGGACAGCAAATTCCAGTGCTTCTGCCTGGCTGTCAAGAATGTGATACAGGGTTTCTACATTACTTCCAATGGTATTCTGCATGGCACGTACATACCGCAGAATGGAATCTGAAGTGATATATTTAGGATAGATCACACTTCCAAGATCCAGCTGGTCAATTACATCTGTATAAGGAAGACGGTTTACCTTAGCCACCAGTTTGCCTTTGGAAATATTTTTGGCAAAAAGAGAAAGGAAGATATTCTCTTCATCCATGTTTGTCAGAGATACAAAAGATTCGACTGTTTCCAGTCCCTCCTCAAGAAGAAGAGAACGATCCGTTCCATCTCCATTGATAATCGTAGCATCCGGAAGCAAGTCACTTAAAAAATCACAGCGTACAGGATCTTTTTCAACAATTTTCACCTGAATCTTTGAGGCAATCAGAGCCTTTGCCAGATAGAAAGAGATGGTTCCGCCACCAATGATCAGACAGTTTTTGACCTGATTGGTCTTTAAACCGATTTTTTTGAAAAACATGGCGGTATTCTGGGGTGTTGCAATAATGGAAACAAAGTCTCCATTGTGTATGATATGATCACCGCCGGGAATTGACAGCTCATCTTTATTTTCTATACCACAGAACAGAATATCACAGCGATACTTTTCTGCTATTCTGGATACGCTCATCCCATCCAGACCGAATTCAGGAAGTACTTTAAATTTTAAAAGCTCTGCTTTTCCTCTGGAGAAAGGATCAATCTTAATAGCGGCAGGAAAACGAAGCAGGCGGGATATTTCCTGTGCAGCAGCGTATTCCGGGTTAATGATCATAGAGATTCCAAGTTTTTCTTTAATAAAGCCGATCTCCTGGCTGTAGATGGGATTCCGGACGCGGGCAATGGTCTGACAGTCTCCTGTTTTCTGCGCGATCAGACAGCAGAGAAGATTTAATTCATCAGATGCAGTTACCGCAATCAGGATATCGGCTGTATTGATGCCTGCTTCCATCAGTGTATTGATACTTGCACCATTTCCTACGATCCCCATGGCGTCAATGTCTTCGGTAACAGCATTTACAGTCTTTTCAATAGTGTCGATTACAGTCAGGTTTATGTCTTCTTCCTGAAGCTGTTCTGCCAGAGTACGGCCGACTTTTCCGCACCCAACGATTATGATATGCATAATTTCCTCCATTGTAAAAATGATATTAATATAAGCGTAATCATTATAGCACTGAACATCATGTTTTTAAATAGGTAAAAAGATCTTATTTTTATGTATTTTCAGAGAACCTCATTGTCGAAAAATATATTTTTATGGTATGATAAAAAAGAATCTTATTTTTGTGAAGAAAAGTCTGTTTTCATATCTGGATACAGGAAAGGAGGTGGATTTATGGATGCAGCAGCAGTAAATGAAACAGTAGAAAAAGTTGATCAGGGATTGGAAGAACTGGGAATTGAGGGGGTAGGAGATAATCTGAGAGAAATTTTGAATTTTAAAGAATATTTTGCACAACAGATTCCTTCAATTGTGGGATTTGGTATTAAGGTGATTCTGGCAATTGTTGTATTTTTTGTGGGACGAAAGCTGATACGATGGTGTATCCGGCTTTTGAAACGTTCCATGGAAAAGACAAAGGTAGATGAGGGTGTCATACAGTTTGCCTGTTCTGCGGGAAAGGCAGTACTCTATACAATGCTGATTTTTAATATTGCAGTCAGCCTGGGAGTTACAGAATCTTCAGTGGCAGCTCTCCTGGGCACAGCAGGTGTGGCGATAGGTCTTGCTCTTCAGGGAGGGCTTGCCAATCTGGCAGGAGGAGTTCTTCTTCTTGTATTTAAGCCATTTACTGTAGGAGATTATATTATTCAGAATCAGCAGAATGGATGCGAGGGAACTGTAGCAAGGATTGAAATGTGCTATACGACTCTTTTAAGCGTTGACAATAAAAAAATTGTAGTGCCGAATGGAACTCTTTCGAACAGTACGATCATTAACGTAACTGCAAAAGAGACCAGAAAGCTTGAAATCAAGGTTGGAATTTCCTATGAGGCAAATATCCAGAAGGCAAAGGATATTCTTTATAAAATCTTGTTGGATGATCCGGAGACCAAGGGGGATGAGAACGAAATGGTTGTTTTTGTAGATCAGCTGGCAGACAGCGCGGTGATCCTTGGACTTCGTGTATGGGTTCCTACCGAATCCTACTGGCCGGTGAAATGGAGACTGAATCAGAAGATCAAAGAGGAGTTCGACGCTCAGGGAATTGTAATTCCTTATAATCAGATGGACATCTATGTACATCAAAAGAATTGATTGTAAACTTTAAAATAAAATAAGTTGACAATTAAACTCCGACTGTGATAGAGTAAAGCATAGAAAAAGTCTATGTGTTAATGAGCACTTCGTTAACAGTTACATCTATGTACAGCAGGAGGAAAAAAATGAGTACAATGGCAGTATCAAAGGGTAAAACTTACGATATGGTATATATCGGAGTATTTGTAGTTTTAATGGCAATCTGTTCCTGGATATCAGTTCCCACCGCAGTTCCCTTTACACTGCAGACTTTTGGGGTCTTTATGGCTGTAGAAATGCTTGGAGGAAAAAGAGGGACGACAGCAGTGCTTCTGTATATTCTTCTTGGCGCAGTTGGCGTTCCTGTGTTTGCAGGAATGACCGGAGGAATAGGAATTCTCACTGGTACAACGGGAGGTTATATTGTCGGATTTTTGTTTTCTGCTCTTACTATGTGGGCAATGGAAAAGCTTCCGGGAAAAAAATCTTTGATCCAGATCCTTTCTATGGCAGCAGGACTTCTTGTCTGTTATGCATTTGGAACTCTGTGGTTTATGGCAGTTTATATGCGGACAAATGGCGCAATAGGCGTTGCAGCAGTGCTTGGATGGTGTGTGATTCCGTTTGTGATTCCGGATATTATTAAGATCGTTTTAGCTTATGGCTTGTCAAAAAAATTAAAAAAATATGTAATGTGATATGGAAAAAAAGAAAGTATACAGGCTTCGTCCTCATCATGGCATGTGTCTGGCATATTTTGAGGGAAAAGGTTACAGCAGCAGTTTTTCTTCTCATATGGGCCAGATGCTGGAAATACTGGAAAATGGAGCGGAAATAAAGCTGATTGTCTCAGGTGATGAAATCTGTTCCGCATGTCCAAATCTGGAGAAGAATATGTGCAGAACCGCAGAACGGACTGCTTTGTATGACCGGTCGGTTTTAGAATTATGTGATCTCAGAGAAAATGAGATCCTTGGATTTCAGGAGTTTGTATCCAAAGTGGAACAGATGATTTTAAAACCCGGCAGGAGAGAAGCCATATGCGGAGACTGTCAGTGGGATGAAATATGCAGGAAGAAAAAAAGCCGTTGGGAAAAATAAGAACAGCAGTCGGATCAGGTCCGGCTGCTGTTTGTACGTTCTGTAGCGAATAAAAGAATTATCATTCCGATAAATGCAGAGACAGTGGCAAAGATCAACATGGCATTAACGCCTGCGGCATCGATCAGAGCCCCTCCTAACAAGGCTCCTATCACACTTCCAAGTGTATAGGTCATAGTAATATAAGCCTGCCCCTTGATAGCATCCTGCTCCTCCATGATAGAATTCACATAGTATACAGAGGAAACTGCGATAAGTCCCCATCCCATCATTTGTAAAAACTGAACACCGTAAAAAACGGGAATGCTAGGAGCTAAAAGTGTTCCCAGTGCTTTCAGCATGAAGAAAATACCGCAGATTCTGAACCAGAAATGACAGGCGGCTTTTTTCAGCATAAAAGTAAAAAGAAACAGGGTAGGAAGTTCAATAAGAGCAGCAATGGCCATGGAGGTTCCCATTTCTGCACTTCCGCCCCCTTTACTTTCCACAATCTGGAAGGCAAAGCTGTTCAGAAGTACATGGCTGAGATAAATAAAGATACAGCCAATCAG
>URWL01000042.1 GCA_900551465.1 uncultured Blautia sp.
GCGGCGACGTTATCTTTGAGGTTGACGAAGGACAGAATACTCTGGGAGATTACAGGCATAAAAGAAAATATAAAGCACAGGACGGCGAAGAAGGCGGCAAGAGACGCTGCCATGGAGCAGATGGTAAGGATATCGTCCTGAAAGTTCCGGAAGGAACGGTTATTATGGATGCGGAGTCACGGAAAGTCATTGCGGATATGTCCGGAGACAATCGCAGACAGATTGTTTTAAAAGGCGGAAGAGGCGGAAAGGGCAACCAGCATTATGCAACTGCCACCATGCAGGTACCGAAGTACGCCCAGCCAGGTCAGCCGGCTCAGGAGCTGGAAGTACTTCTGGAGCTGAAGGTGATCGCAGATGTAGGACTGGTAGGATTCCCTAATGTAGGAAAGTCCACATTCCTTTCCAGAGTCACCAATGCACAGCCAAAGATCGCCAACTATCATTTTACTACACTAAGCCCGAATCTTGGTGTTGTAGATACAGAGAACGGTGGTTTTGTCATTGCAGATATTCCGGGGCTTATTGAGGGAGCTTCTGAGGGTGTGGGTCTGGGACACGAATTCCTTCGTCATATTGAGCGTACCAGAGTTCTGGTGCACATTGTAGATGCAGCATCTACAGAAGGCCGTGATCCTATTGATGACATCTATAAGATCAATAAGGAGCTTGAAGCATACAATCCGGAGATCGCAGCCAGACCTCAGCTGATCGCGGCAAACAAGATTGACTGTATTTACGGTGAAGAGGATCCGGTAGCTCTTCTGAAGGCGGAATTTGAGCCAAAGGGCATTCCGGTATATCCGATCTCTGCTGCCACAGGACAGGGAATCAGGGAGCTTCTTTTTGGGATAAAAGAGCTTTTGGACAAGTGTCCGGCAGAGCGTGTCGTATTTGAACAGGAATTCTTCCCTGAGGATGTTCTGATCACAGAAAACCTTCCTTATACCATTACAAAGGCTGAGAATGATCCTCATATATTTGTGGTGGAAGGACCAAAGATCGAGAAAATGCTCGGATACACCAATCTGGATTCTGAGAAGGGCTTTGCCTTTTTCCAGCGCTTCCTGAAAGACGGAGGCATTCTGGACGAACTGGAAAATGCAGGTATCCAGGAAGGCGATACAGTCCGTATGTATGGTTTTGACTTTGATTATTATAAATAAGTGTAATTTTAGAAAGGCTGGTCATAATGATGACAAGTAAACAGAGAGCTTATCTGAAAAGCTTGGCGATGAAAATGGAACCGATCCTTCAGCTTGGAAAGGGAGGCGTCACTCCGGAAAATACTGCATCTGTAGATGAGGCTCTTGCAGCAAGAGAGCTGATCAAGATCAATGTTCTTCAGAACTGTCTGGAGGATACCCGTCAGATGGCAGAGCTTCTGGCTGAGAGAACGCACGCTCAGGTAGTGCAGGTGATCGGAAGAAAGATCGTTCTTTACAGAGAAGGAAAAAAAGACAAAAAGAAAATCATTCTTCCTTAAATGATATCAGAGAGGTGCTGGTATGGGAGCGGACCGTAAAAAAATAGGGATCATGGGAGGAACCTTTGATCCCATCCATGTAGGACATCTGATCCTTGGCGAAAAAGCCTATGAACAGCTTGGCCTTGACCGTGTGTGGTTTATGCCTAGCGGAAATCCGCCGCACAAAAGGAACCGGAAGGGTCAGGCCAGCAATGAGCAGAGGGTTTCTATGGTGAAAAAAGCGATTGCAGGAAATCCTCATTTTGAGCTTTCTCTGATAGAAATGAATGAAGACGGGTATACTTATACCTATCGGACACTGGAACGGCTGAAAGAGGAGAATCCGGATACAGATTATTATTTTATCATCGGGGCAGATTCTCTTTATGATTTTGCCACATGGAAAAAGCCGGAACGGATCTGCGGAGCATGTACCATTGTGGTGGCGGCCAGAGATCATGTTCCTGCAAAGAGTCTGGATCAGCAGATGACGTTTCTTTCGCAGCAGTATCACGGATGCTTTATCCGGCTGGATACTTTGAATATTGACATTTCCAGCAGACTGATCCGCCAGTGGCTTCATGAGGGCAAAAGTCTTCGGTATTATGTTCCGGATCCGGTTGTTTCCTATATCCGGGAAAACAATATTTATCTTACATCAGAAGGAGACATCGGATAAAATGGCAGAGTACGATTTTGAAAAAATGCAGAAAAAGCTTCAGAAATATCTGGATGAGGATCGTTTTCAGCATACATTGGGTGTCATGTATACCTGCGCGGCCCTGGCAATGGCTCATGGCTGTGATATGAAGGATGCACAGGCAGCAGGTCTTCTTCATGACTGCGCAAAATGTATTCCTAACAAGAAGAAATTGAAATTATGTGAAAATAACTGTATTTCAGTGACGGAATTTGAAAAAGAGCATCCGTTTCTCCTTCATGCAAAGCTTGGGGCTTTTATTGCAAAAGAAAAATACGGAATCAAGAATGAAGATATCCTTTCCTCTATCCGGTTCCATACAACCGGGAAACCGGAAATGAGCCTTCTGGAAAAGATTGTTTATATTGCGGATTATATTGAGCCTGGAAGATACAAAGCACAGCATCTTGATAAGATCCGGGCTTTGGCATTCCGGGATCTGGATGAATGTATGTATGAGATCCTGAAGGATACTCTGGCATATTTAGAGGAAGACCCCAAGGATATTGATCTTACTACAAAGGATGCGTTTATTTACTATAAGGACTTACATATGGAAAGGGGCGTTCATTCATGAATATGGAAAAAGAAATGGCGGTTCTTGCTTTAAAAGCGCTGGACGAGAAAAAAGCCATTGATGTAAAAGTAATAGATATACATGAGGTTTCTGTTCTGGCAGATTATTTTATTATTGCAAGCGGAAGTAATTCCAATCAGGTGCAGGCAATGGTAGATAATGTAGACGAACAGCTTTCAAAGGCCGGATACGAGCCAAAACAGATCGAGGGAACAAAAAGTTCAAACTGGATCCTTATGGACTATGGCGATATGATCATCCATGTCTTTGACGAAGAGAACCGTCTGTTCTATGATCTGGAGAGAATCTGGCGAGATGGAAAAATCCTGGAAATGGATGAATTTTTGGCTGGATCAGAAGAATAAACACAGTTTTTGATTTACAATAATAAAATTATGTAAACTAAAATAGCAAAATGAAACCCCGCAGTTTATGCATTATGCAGACTGCGGGGTTTTGCTGTTTAGTGATAAAAACGGAATACGCCAAAAACTTTGCCAAGGATCTGGAGATTTCCGTGAACCAGTATCGGATCCATGTCATCGTTTTCCGGCTGAAGGCGATAGTAGCCGTCTTCTTTATAAAAGGTTTTGACTGTTGCAGCATCTTCTACCAGCGCTACAACCATATCGCCGTTTTCGGCGGAAGACTGCTGTTTCACAAGTACCTGATCTCCATCAAATATTCCGGCATTGATCATACTGTCGCCTTTTACCTTCAGCATAAAACTCTGTGCGTTAGGCATAAACTCTGATGGGATCGGGAAATATCCTTCAACATTTTCTACTGCAAGGATCGGCTGTCCTGCTGCAACGGTTCCCACCAGCGGAACATTGACAACTTCCCGGCGCACAAGATTAAACTGGTCGTCAAGGATCTCAATTGCCCTGGGCTTGGTAGCATCTCTGCGTATATAGCCGTTTTTTTCCAGGGCTTCCAGATGGGAATGGACAGAAGATGTAGATTTCAGATGAACTGCCTCACAGATCTCGCGAACTGCAGGAGGGAATCCTCTGTTCAGAATCTCATTTTTTATATAGTCAAGTATTTCCTGTTGTTTTTTACTGATCCTGCCGTATGCCATATTGTATACCTCCAAATATTCCGTATGGTCCATTTTTGTTAATTATAACATACATTATGTAAAATGGCAAACAGATATTCGGAAAATATGTTCGCAGGATGCAAAAAAATCCTTGTTTTCCTTGTCATACCCGGTGGAAAATGTTACAATAACCTGGTATATCTGAAAAAGTTTTTTAAAAGGAGGCATTTTTTTGCCTGATAAAAACAGATCTCCCAGAAGCCCCGGGCTTCTGTCGAGAATAAAAAGTATATTTGGACTGAATATAGGAACAATGCTTTTTGGAGTGCTGCTGCTGTATATGATTTTCAGCGCGATCCTTTATCTGACCTCTGATAAGGTGGAATCCTATCAGGTTATTTCAGGACCTCTTTCCCGCAATGAAACTTATACTGGCCTGGCGGTACGGGAAGAATCCGTTTATAAAGCAGATACAGACGGATATATTACCTATTATGCCAAAGAGGGAAACAAAATCAATGCCAATGGCGTTATTTATGGTATAGGAAGCACAATGCCTTCGGATAATGAAGCAGAACTTACGGCTGAAGAAATCTTAAATATCCGGAACGACATGATGAGTTTTTCAAAAAGCTTTAATTCCAGTAAATTTAATAATACATACAGCTTTAAATATAACCTGGAAGGAAACATCCTGCAGTACGCAGGCTCTTCCCAGGCAGGTGTTACGACTTTAGGCGGACAGAAGATCACAAAAACAGACAGAGACGGAATCGTTCTTTATTCCATGGACGGATATGAAGACAAAACAGTGTCTACTCTCACTGCTGCAGATTTTGATCAGAACGCTTATCATGAAACAGACCTGAAAAATGATGGTTCTATTCAGACCGGTGATCCGGTATATACACTGATCACAGATGAAAGATGGAGCCTTTTGATCCCTCTCAGCAGTAAGCAGGAGGCAAAGCTTGCAGATCGTACTGCAGTAAGAGTGAAATTCCTGAAGGATGATATGACCCAGAGCGGTGATTTTTCTATTGTGGAGATTGAGGGTCAGAAATATGGAAAAATCGATTTTAACAAAGGGCTCATCCGATATGCCGCAGACCGGTTTCTGGAGATCGAGCTTGTGACAAATACGGTTACAGGTCTTAAAATCCCGTTATCTTCGATTGTTACCAAGGAAGCATACAAAATACCGGATAAATATCTGACAACAGATCCGAAAACCCAGAAGACAGGTCTTATGATAGAAGGATCTGACAAAAACGGAAATTCTACGTCATCCTTTGTGCCTGTAGATATCTACGCCAGGACGGAAGATGAAGAGGCTATGAAAGCGGCACAGGAGGAAGCACAGGAAAAGATGGCCGCTAAAAACAGTGATGAGGGAGATGAAGCAGCAGAGGTGGTTTCTGTGCCCACACAATATCTGTATTTTGTTGATAAAAAGGGATTTCAGGAGGGAGATGTGGCGGTCTGTCCTGAAGATCAGAGCCGATTCGTCATTAAAGATATCGGCGTACTGGAAGGGGTATACTGCACCAACCAGGGATATGCTGTTTTTCGTCATATTGAGCTTTTGGATCAGAATGAAGAATATGCAATTGTCTCAAAAAATACTGTCTACGGTCTTTCCCGTTACGATCATATTGTCCGTAATGCCGATAAGGTCAGTGAACAGGAAATCTTATATTAGTCTGGAGGCTGAATTTTATGATAACAGAAAATCTGGAACAGGTTAAAAAAAATATCCGGGATGCATGCCTGGCGGCAGGCCGTGATCCCGGGGAGGTTACCCTGATCGCTGTAAGCAAGACCAAGCCGACAGAGCTTCTTCAGGAGGCTTACGATGCCGGTGCCAGAGATTTTGGTGAAAACAAAGTACAGGAGATCATGGATAAATATCCGCAGCTTCCTGCAGATATCCGCTGGCATATGATCGGACATCTGCAGAGAAACAAAGTGAAATATATTGTAGACAAAGCAGCTATGATACATTCGGTAGATTCTTTTCGTCTTGCACAGACCATTGAACAGGAGGCTGCCAAACATGAGGTACAGGTTCCGATTCTTTTGGAAGTCAATGTGGCGGAAGAAGAGAGTAAATTTGGCCTGAAAATGGACGAGGTTCTTCCGCTTATTGAAAGAATCGCAGAATTTCCCCATATTAAGGTATGCGGTCTTATGACCATTGCTCCTTTCGTTGAAAATGCAGAAGAAAACCGGATGTTTTTCCGACAATTAAAAAAATTAAGTGTTGACATTGAGGCAAAAAACATTAATAATGTTAGTATGAGCGTTTTGAGCATGGGCATGACCGGGGATTATCAGGTGGCAGTCCAGGAAGGCGCAACTATGGTTCGTGTTGGTACAGGTATCTTTGGTGAAAGAAACTATGTACGATAACGATGAGAATGAATAAGATTGGAGATTAAAATGAGTGTTTTAGATAAGCTGTTGGATGCTGTAAAACTGAACGATGACTATGATGAGGAAGAATTCCTGGATGATGACATCATGGATGAATCGGATGAAGATTTTCTGGATGACGATCAGGATGAGAAACCGGTAAAGAAATTCTTCCAGAAATTCGGAAAGAAGAAAGAGTCAGCAGATTATGACGACTATGATGATATGGAGGAAGAACTGGCTGAGGAAGTGAAGAAATTCACATCGAAGCCGGAGCCGGCAGTCAGAACTGCTGCGGTGAAACAGGACCGGCCGGTAAAAAGCTCTTCTAAGATCACTCCTATGAGAAGCAGCAGAAGAAGTACGAATTCCGTAAACATGGAGGTCTGTGTGATCAAGCCTTCTTCTATGGAAGATACCCGTGAGATCGCGGATACTCTGGTAGATAATTCTACGGTGATCCTGAATCTTGAGGGAATCGATGTTGAGCTTGCACAGAGGATCATTGATTTTACTTCAGGTGCATGCTATTCTCTGGGCGGAAGCCTTCAGAAGGTATCCAGCTACATTTTTGTTCTGGGACCGGCTAATGTGGACATTACAGGTGACCTGCAGAATATCCTTGGAGGATCTGCTCCGTCTGTAAGAGCAGGATATTGATATACTATGGAAAAAGATGATTTTTTCATTAAGAGAATCCGGGAACTGGCAAATCTCTCTTATCAGAGAGATATTGTCACCTTTTCGGATTTTCTTAATTTAAACGAACAGAATCTGGTAAAAAGTCAGGCTGCACACTTACCAGGAATAGTCATGGAAAGCTTCGGAGGCTATGACCAGGCAGAGCGTCAGATGATTGCATTTCATCCTGATGCTCTTGCTTTTTCATGGGAATACCCCATATGCTGTCTGAAGATCGAACCAAAGGCAGTTAAATTCTCTGAAGCACTCAGCCATCGAGATTACCTTGGAACAATCCTGGGACTGGGGGTAGAAAGATCGGTGATCGGAGATATCCTTGTACAGGAGCATGCGGCGTGGGTGTTCTGCCAGGAAAAGATTGCAGATTTTATTGAGGAAAACCTTTGTCGTGTGAAACATACAACGGTTCTTGTTTCCAGAGTATGGGATCCGGAGGAGTTTCCTGAACCCAGGTTTGCACCTGTTTCCGGAACATGTTCCTCTGTACGGCTGGATGCGCTGATATCGATTGCTTTTCAGTCTTCCAGAAGCAGTATGGTCCAGTTTATAGAGGGCGGGCAGGTTTTTGTCAATGGAAAGCTGATTACCTCTAACGGATATGAACCGAAAGAAGGAGACATTATCTCAGTTCGCGGAAAAGGGCGTTTTCTGTTTGAGAAGGTCTCAGGAAAGACGAAAAAAGGCAGAACTGGCGTGTGCCTTCTGAAATATGTCTGATTTCATAAAAGGGGAGGATGATTTATTATGGAAAAAAATATTTTAAAGGTAAAAAGAGAAGGAGACTTTTCTTATCCTATTTACTTCGAAAACAGTTTTGACGGACTGGCAGATGCACTGAAAGCCGAAGGCCTGGACAGCAGGACTGTCTGCATCGTTACAGACAGCAATGTTTCTCCGCTGTATGCAGAGCAGGCAAAAGCTTTTCTGGAGAAAGCTTCTGAAAAAGTCCTGATCTTTGAATTTGAAGCGGGAGAAGCAAATAAAAACCTTGATACGGTTCAGTCGCTCTACCGTTTCCTTATCCAAAATAAAATAGACAGAAAAGGGGTTCTGGCTGCTCTTGGAGGCGGTGTGACCGGAGACCTTACGGGTTTTGCTGCGGCGACCTATTTAAGAGGGATTGATTTTATACAGATCCCCACAACTTTGCTTGCGCAGGTGGACAGCAGTGTAGGCGGTAAAACCGGCGTAGATCTCCAGCAGTACAAAAATATGGTAGGTGCTTTTCATCAGCCAAGACTGGTATATATGAACATGGAGACCCTGAAAACCCTTCCGGAAAAAGAATTTGCCTGTGGCATGGGCGAGGTTCTGAAGACAGGACTGATCTGCGATGGGGCGTTTTTCCGTTCTGTATGCAGAGAGCATGAAAGAATCCGTGCTCTGGATAACGAGACACTTGCAGCAGTGATCCGCAGGTGCTGTGAGATCAAGGCGGGAGTCGTTGAGCGGGACCCGAAAGAGCAGGGAGAACGGGCGCTTCTGAATCTTGGACATACCATCGGCCACGCAGTAGAAAAGCTGATGGATTTCCAGCTTCTGCATGGGCAGTGTGTTGCAATAGGAACAGCAGCTGCGGCACAGATCTCAAAAAAACGTGGTCTTCTTACAGAAGAGGAATATCAGGAGATTCTCAATGGCTGCCGTCTGTTTGATCTTCCGGCGGCAGTAAAGGGGCTGGATCCGCAGCAGGTGCTGGCAGCCACAAAAAATGACAAGAAGATGGAAAGTGGAAAGATTAAATTTATCCTTATGAAAGGCATCGGGCACAGCTTTATAGATAAAAGTGTATCGGATGAGGAGCTTCTTGACGGGATCCGGGCAGTTCTTTTATGAGACCCGAACAGAAAGACAGAAATGCCAGTACCTTTCCAGAGCCTCTCTGTGGGGTTTTATGGGCATTGAGCATCCTTATTCTGACTGTTCTTGACCAATGGACAAAACATCTGGCTGAGGCGTCTTTAAAAGGGACAGAAAGTATTTCTCTGATTCCGGGCGTACTGGAGCTTACTTACCTGGAGAATCGTGGAATGGCTTTTGGAATGTTCCAGGGGAAACAGGTGATTTTTCTTCTGCTTTGCATGGTGTTTTTTGTTTTTCTTATATATGCGTACAGAAGGATTCCAAAAAACAGATATTATCTGCCGCTGATAATTACCGGAGCTGTTCTCTGGGCAGGGGCTTTAGGGAATTTTATTGACCGTCTGCACTACGGTTATGTAATTGATTTTATTTATGTTTCATTGATTGATTTTCCTGTATTTAATACGGCAGATATTTTTGTAGTATGCGGGGGAATCGCTTTTGTTGTCCTGGCAGGATTTTTTTATCAGGATGAAGACTTTGCTTTTATCAGCATGAAGAAAAGGAAGAACTCATGAATTTACTTACATTTACTATAGACCAGGAAGCAGTTCCGCTTCGTATTGACCGGTATCTTGCGGAACAGTGCCCTGAATTTTCCAGATCTTATCTTCAGAAGCTTCTGAAGGAGCAAAAGGTAACTGCTGACGACAAACCGGTAAAGGCAAACTACAAGATACAGCCTGGTGTACAGATCCAGGTGGAAGTACCGGATATGGAGGTACCGGATATACGGCCGGAAAATATCCCTCTGGATATTCTCTACGAGGATGATTATCTTCTGGTAGTTAATAAGCCAAAAGGAATGGTGGTCCATCCGGCAGCAGGACATACAGAGGGGACGCTGGTCAATGCAGTTATGGCCCACTGCGGGGATAATCTGTCTGGTATCAACGGTGTTCTGCGTCCGGGTATTGTTCATCGGATCGATAAGGATACGACAGGGGCGCTTGTGATCTGCAAAGAGGATTCTGTACACAGGGATCTTGCGGAACAACTGAAGGAACACTCTATCAAACGAAGATACCGTGCAGTTGTCCAGGGGAATCTGAAAGAGGATGAAGGAACCATAGAGGGACCTATCGGACGTCATCCTACTGACCGCAAAAAAATGGCGATCAATCATAAAAACGGAAAACCTGCGGTGACCCATTATAAGGTCCTGGAAAGATTTGGACAGTATACTTATATTGAATGCCGTCTGGAAACAGGCCGTACCCATCAGATCCGTGTACATATGACAAGCATCGGGCATCCTCTGCTGGGAGATACGGTATACGGATCCTCAAAAAATCCTTTTCATCTGCAGGGGCAGACACTCCATGCC
>URWL01000043.1 GCA_900551465.1 uncultured Blautia sp.
TCCTTGGCGAGAATGGTGAGAAAATGTCAAAATCCCGCGGAAACGTAGTAAATCCGGATGATATCGTTAATGATTACGGAGCAGATACTCTTCGTACTTATGAAATGTTCATTGGCGCCTTTGATCTTAGTGCATCCTGGTCAGAAAACGGAGTAAAGGGCTGCCGTCGTTTCCTGGAACGTGTATGGAAACTGCAGGATATTCTTACAGAAGGTGACGGCTTCAGCAGTGATATGGAAACAAAGATACATCAGACAATCAAAAAAGTAAGCAATGATTTTGAGAATCTGAAATACAACACTGCAATTGCAGCGCTGATGACTCTTCTTAATGATTTTGCCAAAAAGGGAAGCATCACAAAAGGTGAATATCGTACCTTCCTGCTTCTTTTGAATCCGGTAGCACCTCATATCACAGAGGAAATCTGGAATGACTGCGGTTATGAAGGCTATGTATATCAGCAGCCATGGCCGGAGTATGACGAAGCAAAAACTGTAGAGAATACCATTGAGATTGCTGTTCAGATCAACGGCAAGACCAGAGGTGTTGTAGCTCTTCCGGTGGATGCGGACAAAGAAACTGCCCTTGCAAAAGCAAAAGAAGTAGTTGCAGACAAGCTGACAGGAACCATCATCAAAGAGATTTATGTTCCGAAGAAGATTATAAATATCGTGCAGAAATAATGCGAAATGGCGCAGGTAGTGAAATCATTACCTGCGCTATTTTTCATCTGTAAAAGCAGGAGAGCCGGAAGCACTGTGAGAATCCTGCTGTATACTGACTTCCCATAAGAATCTAAAAGTGTTATAATTTTCACAGAAAATTTGGTTACAGGGAGAAAAAAATGAAGGGAATTGCAGACTTACATATTCATTCCCGGTATTCCCGCGCTACCAGTAAACAGGGAACACCGGAATATCTGGATTTATGGGCAAGAAAAAAGGGAATATCCATTTTAGGTACAGGAGATTTTACCCATCCGCAATGGAGGGAGGAGCTGAAAGAAAAACTGATTCCTGCAGAAGACGGACTGTATTGCTTAAAAGAGGAGGCTGTGCTGGAAGAAAGCGGAGAATATAAAAACAGTTCTCCGAGATTTGTGCTTTCCGGTGAGATCAGCTCTATTTATAAGAAAAACGGTAAGGTAAGAAAGGTTCATAATGTGATTCTTCTTCCCAGTCTGGAGGATGCGGAAAAGCTTTCCAAAAAACTGGAAATCATAGGAAATATTCATTCTGACGGAAGACCGATTCTTGGCCTTGACAGCCATGACTTACTGGAGATTATGCTGGAGCTGTGTCCCCGGGGTATCCTGATCCCGGCGCACATCTGGACTCCGCATTTTTCCATGTTTGGGGCATTTTCCGGTTTTGACACAGTGGAGGAATGCTTTGAGGATCTGACTCCGTATATCCATGCGGTAGAAACAGGACTTTCTTCAGATCCTTTGATGAACTGGAAGCTTTCGGCTTTGGATCGGTACCAGCTGATCTCCAATTCAGACGCGCACTCCCCGGCTAAATTAGGCAGGGAAGCAAACCTTCTGGATATAGATTTGAGTTATCAGGGATTATATCAGGCAATTCAGGAAGGAAATGGGCTGGAAGGAACCATTGAGTTCTTTCCCGAAGAAGGAAAATACCATTTTGACGGACACAGAAAATGTCATCTCTGTCTGAGTCCGGAAGAATCTGAAGCATATGGAGGGATCTGCCCGATCTGTGGAAAGAAGATTACGATTGGCGTGGATCACAGAGTGATGCAGCTTTCTGACCGTAAGGACGGCAGGGAAAGAAAAAATAAAAAGCCATTTGAATATCTGGTTCCTCTGCCTGAAGTTATTGCAGCCTCCACAGGAAAAACACCTGCCAGCAAAAAAGTACAGGAGCAGTATGAGATCATGCTTCATAAACTGGGACCGGAATTTGAAATCCTTCGGGAAATACCGGTGGAAGAAATCCGGAAAGAGGCCGGATATATGGTCGCAGAGGGGATACGGAGACTAAGAGCCGGGCAGGTAAAAAGAACCCCGGGATTTGACGGAGAATATGGGGTGATCCGTCTTTTTGAACAGGATGAGATCGAAAATCCAAACGGGCAGCTGTCTTTTTTCAGCGAAGAGGAAATGCATCAGGAAGAAAAGAACAGAAAGGACAGGGTATCTTCCGGTCAACGTCCGGATCAGAGTGAGAAACAGCAGGAAGAAGACAAAGAAACCGGGAAAAAGGAAGAGCTGAATGAAAAACAAAGTCAGGCGGCAGAGACCATAGACCGCAGGATCGCTGTGGCGGCAGGTCCCGGAACAGGGAAAACAAAAACACTGATCGCACGGATCCTTTATCTTCTGGAACAGAGAAATGTAGGTCCGGGAGAGATCACAGCCGTAACCTTTACCAATCAGGCTGCGAGGGAATTAAAAGAACGTCTGACGCTGCAGGCTGGTTCCAGACGGAATATCAGCCGTATGCAAATTGGAACCTTTCATTCCATCTGTCTGGATTTTCTGAAAAAACAGGGACGGAAAATTTTTCTGGCTGATACCTCTGTTCTGACAGAAATCGCAAAGGAATTGTGTGGAGAGTATGGATTGTCGCTTACTCCTGCGCAGCTTTTGAATAAAATTTCTCTGGCAAAAACCGGGGCAGTATCAGGACAGGAGGAACTGATTCCGCAGCTGCTGCAGTCCTATCAGGAGCGTTTGCACAGCCAGGGGCTGTATGATTTTGATGATCTTTTAACAGAAACCCTGAAAATATGCAGAGAAAACCATGGGAGCAGGAAAAAGCAGTCCTGGGAGCGGAAGTTTTCGTATCTTATGGTAGATGAATTTCAGGATATCAGTTCAATACAGTATGAACTGATTCGGGAATGGAATAAGAATGGAAAAGAACTTTTTGTGATAGGAGATCCGGATCAGTCTATTTATGGCTTCCGTGGATCTGATTCCGGCTGTTTCATGAAAATGAAAGAAGAATATCCGGAAACCAGAATGATTTCTCTGGAAAATAATTATCGGAGTACCGGACACATCCTCAGGGGCGCTCTGGCAGTGATCGGCAATAATCCGGGTATGGAGCGTAAACTGAAGCCCTGGAAAGACGAGGGCGTTCCTCTGCGGATCGTGGAAGCCTCTTCCAAAAATGCAGAAGCAGTTTTTGCGGCAAAAGAAATAAACCGTCTGACAGGCGGTATGGATATGCTGGAAGCGCAGGATTATTTTGCACAAAAGGGAAATGCAGGACAAAAAAGCTTCCGTGATATTGCAGTTTTGTACAGAACCCATCATCAGGCGCGTCTGCTGGAAAAATGTTTCCAAAAGGAAGGGATTCCCTATGTGGTGAGGGGAAGAGAAGGTTTTTTAGAGAGCCCTCTTGTTCAGGGAACCATCAGCTTTTTCTGTTCTCTGGCAGAACCGGATCATCCTGCCTGCAGAGAAGAGGCTGTGAAAAAGCTGTGGGATCTGGAAGACAGCCGGATTTCATCAGGTATTTACGAGGAAATGGCAGCCAGATACGAGAAGAAATGGGACCGTACAAAACCCAAAAAGCTCATGCAGGAATGGATAGAGGATCTGAATCTGACAGAAGAAAAAAATATGCAGATGCTGGCAGATATGGCGATTTTCTATAACAGTACCAGAGAGTTCCTGGATGCCCTTCTTCTGGGAGAAGAGGGAGATTTAAAGAGATGCGGAGGAAAAAGCTATCATGGAGACGCAGTGTCTCTCATGACTCTTCATGCCTCCAAGGGACTGGAATTTCCTGTGGTAATTCTTTTTGGAATGGAAAAGGGAGAGCTTCCTCTGGAAAGAGAAGATGCTCCCGCGGATGTGGAAGAGGAACGACGTTTGTTTTATGTGGGGATGACCAGGGCAAGAGAAGAACTGATCCTGACCTTTGCAGAAGAACCGTCTGCGTTTCTGGAAGAGATTCCGGAGGAGGACACTGAAAGAGAAAAGACCGGAAAACAGAAAAATATGGAAACCTGCAGACAGTTAAGTTTGTTTGATTTCATACAGGAGAAAACAACATGAATTTAAAAGAATTTTTTTTACAGCATCCCAGGGCGGCTCTTGGATTTTCCGGCGGCGTTGATTCTGCTTTCCTTCTTGCAATGTCAGTTAAGTACGGCGCCGATGTGCAGCCTTATTTTATAAAAACAGCGTTTCAGCCTGCTTTTGAACTGGAGGATGCCAGACGTCTGACCAGGGAACTAGGAAAAACGCTTATTGTAATAGAACATGATATTTTAAAGGATAATGAAATTTCTGCTAATCCTGCAAACAGATGCTATTATTGCAAAAAAACATTGTTTTCTGTTTTAAAGGAAAGAGCTTTGAAAGATGGCTATACGCTCTTGCTGGATGGAAGCAATGCGTCAGATGATGTTTCCGACAGACCGGGAATGCGCGCTGCTCATGAACTGGAGGTTCTTTCCCCCCTTAGAGACTGTGGACTTACCAAAAAAGAGATCCGGAGACTTTCCCGAGAAGAAGGTCTTTTTACCTGGGACAAACCTTCCTATGCCTGTCTGGCAACCCGGATACCGACAGGAACAGTACTTCAGAGGGAGATGCTGGAAAAAATTGAAAAAGCGGAAGAAGAACTGAAGGGAATCGGTTTTCAGGACTTTCGCATCAGGCTGTTCCACGGTGCGGCAAGAATCCAGATTACAGAAGGGCAAATGAAGGAGATGCTGGAAAAAAAGGAGAGGATTATAAAACTTTTGACTCCTTATTTCGAGGATGTTTTCCTGGATCTGAAGTTTCGTCAATCTGAATAAACGTGAAATAATTTCCGAAAAGCGAGATTTCGCTGTCAGGAATTATATTAATAAATTATTTGGAGGTATTTGTTATGAGCGAATTAAACAAAACACTGGAATTGATGCAGACAAGAAGAAGTGTGCGTAAATTTAAGCCGGATCCGATTCCGGAAGAAATCCTGGATCAGATTGTGGAAGCAGGAACCTGGGCAGCAACAGGAAGAAACTGTCAGTCTCCTGTTATTATCAAGATCACAAACAGAGAACTGATCAGGAAACTTTCCAGGCTGAATGGGGAGATTATGGGTACAGATTCCGATCCCTTTTATGGAGCTCCTGCTGTTCTGATCGTTCTTGCAGATAAAACGGCCCCAACCTATTTGTATGATGGAAGTCTTGTTATGGGAAATCTTATGCTGGCTGCCCACTCCCTTGGAATCGGAAGCTGCTGGATCCATCGTGCAAAGGAGGAATTTCAGCTTCCGGAGGGAAAAGAAATCCTGGAATCATTAGGAATCGAGGGGGATTATGAAGGAATCGGACATTGTGTCCTCGGATATACAGAAGGTGAATATCCTCATACAAAGCCTCGCAAAGAAAACTGGGTATACACCATAAATTAATACGGTGATAGCCGGTCTATCTGATTGAGGATGTTTCACTATAAGTATGTTCTGTCAGCTCAGACAGAACAGCAATTTTTTGATTGATCATAGTACGCATACAGTTGGGCACATGTTCCTGATGAGCTCTGTGGATGGCAACACATTCTTTGCAGTTGCCGTGATAACGACAGGCTTTTGTACAGGGACAGTGATCCTTCTGTGCGTATTCTGCACGGAAAGCGGACGCAAACTCTTCCTGTATCCGAAGTCCTTCTTTTCTGTTTCCAAGATGAAATTCTTTCATGGCTTTTTTTTCAATTTCATTTCCATCAATAATCATTTGAGTTTTCCTTTCTTGTTTGATGATGTCATAATATCACAGTTTATTCTTGAAAAATAGCAAAATAACAGGTAAACTATATATGAAAAACATCAAAACAGAACAGTCAGGTGAATTTATGCGTACAGGAAAACGAAGATCAAAAAAAGAAAAGAAAGCAATGACCGTGTCTCTTTATGGAAATCTCTTTTTTGTCATACTGGAACTTGTGATGGCAGTGGTGACCGGATCCCAGGCAGTGCTTCTGGATGCGGTTTATGACGGAATAGAATTTTTCATGCTCCTTCCTTCTGTTCTTATCATTCCCCTTCTGTATCGGCCAAGCAATGAGAAATATCCCTTTGGACATATGCAGATAGAAACGGTTTTTCTTGTTATCAAGGGAATTACAATGACCACCGTTACAGTGGGACTGATTACAAACAGTATCAATATCCTGCTCCATGGAGGACGGACTGTTGACTTTGGGGTGGTTGCATGGTTTGAGCTCACTGCCTGCGTGCTAGGCATTGCAGTAACGATTTATCTGAAAAAGAAAAACAAAAACATCAAATCTCCGACGGTAGAAGTAGAAATGGAAGGGTGGAAGATCGACAGTATTATTTCCCTTGGGATGACGGCAGCTTTTGTACTTCCTATGATCGTTCCGTTTCCGTGGTTCCAGGCTTTTGTTCCATATCTGGATTCTCTTCTGACCATGATCTTGTCTGTAGTCATGCTTCCGATTCCGATCAAAACAGTGATCACCGGAATCAGAGATCTGCTTCTGATCTCGCCGGAGGAGGAGACAGTAGAGGAAATCAAAAGTCTGGTAGAACCGATCATCCGGGAAAGCAACTGCTCAGAATGTCACTACGAAATTGTAAGAACCGGGAGAAAACTCTGGATCAGTGCTTATATCACGCTGAATAAAGACGAGCTTTCCGTAAGACGTTTTAAGATGCTGCAGACAAAATGTATTGCTGCTCTTACAGAAAAGTATTCGGATTTTTATTTTGAGCTGCTTCCGGAAATAGAATTTGACATTGAGGAATTAAATGAAATCTTATCCAAATGATACGCCTGTTTATTCTCATAATCCCTATCATGATACCAGATTTCCGCTTCTGGTACTGGATGTAAAACATAAAGCCTGCATTCCTTTTAATGAGGGCTTTCGCCACCTTCACTGGCATGAAGAACTGCAGTTTGTATACATAAAAAAAGGTGTAGTACATTTTAAATTATGGGAGCAGGAGTTTGATCTGTCCAGGGGATGCTGCATGTTTATCAACAGGAATGTACTCCATTATATCGCAGAAAAAGAGGACTGCAGCTATCACAGCTTTTTGATCCCCAAAAACTTTCTTGGCTTTTTTAAAGGCAGCATTATGGAGGAAATGGTTCTGAGAATTGTTGAGAATCCTTTTATTTCGGGCCAATGTTTTTGGCCGGAGAAGAAAGAAGATCAGGCAGTGCTGAGAATGATCAGAGATTTGGATGATCTGTATTTTCAGGAAAAAAGACCTCCGAACTGGGAGTACCGGGTGTCTTTGAAGCTGAACGAACTCTGGCTGGAAACAGCAACAGCCCTGGGAGATACAGAAAAAGATTTGATTCCTGCCGGGGAAAGAGACCATGAACGAATCCAGAAGCTGCTGGATTTTGTTCATCGGAATTATGGAAATAAGATTACTCTGAAAGATATTTCCGCATCCGTCCATGTAAGTCAGACAGAAACCCTGCGTTGTTTTAAAAAATATACAGGATATTCTCCTTATCAGTATCTGCAGAATTATCGTCTGCAGGCGGCGGCTGCTTTTTTGGAAACCGCCGGGGACAGTGTGACAGAAATTGCCATGAAGACCTGTTTTCCCTCTGCAAGTGCGTTCATTGCAGCTTTTCGCAGAGCTTATGGCATGACACCTGGAAGATACCGGGAAGAAAAACAGAATAAAAGTTGATCTGATGCAGAAAAAGAAGCGCCCTGTTACATTTGGGGCGCTTCTTTGATATCTGAGATGTCCGGCTCAGCCATCAGAGAGTAGTTGGTATAGTAAACAACAAATCCCGGTTTGGCTCCGGCAGGTTTTTTGACATGTTTTTTCTGGATATAGTCAATCTCTACTTTGGGAGCAGTCCGGCCTTTGGAGTAAAAGGCAGCCAGACGTCCGGCTTCTTCAAAAGTACGGTCCGGCATTTCTCCGTCCGGTGTTTTTACCACTACATGGGATCCTGCCATTTTTTTTGCATGGAACCACCAGTCATTACCGGAAGCCAGCCGAAAGGTAAGCTCGTCATTCTGGAAATTATTTTTTCCTACAAATATATCGAAGCCATCGCTGGAAATATAGTGGAAAGGTTTGGATTTTGACTGTGCTTTCTGGCCTTTCCTGGAAGAAGAATGCTTTTTAATAAAACCATATTCTGTAAGTTCTTCTTTGATCTGGCTTAAATCGCTTTCTGCCCGTGCAATATCCAGTGCATTGGAAATAGATTCCAGGTGTTCGATTTCTGACTGAGTTTCGGCAATCTGTTCTGTCAGAGCTTCTTCTGTACGTTTCAGCTTTCCGTAGCGGTCAAAATACTTCTTGGCGTTTTCTCCGGCGGTGAGGGTTGGATCCAGAGGAATGGTGATCTCTTCGTTGGTATAGTAGTTCAGAGCCTGGAAAGATTTGCAGCCCTCTTCCAGTCCGTAGCCATAGGTGTTGATCAGTTCTCCGTAGACCCGATATTTTTCTTTTTTGGATGTATCCTTCATCTGTTTGGACTGAAGTGCAAATTTTTTGCGGTTGCGCTCCAGGGCGGTCTGTACGATTCTGCGCAGATCAGAGGATTTCTGCCGTATACGGTTCAGGGTATCCCGTGAGGAATAGTAAGAATCCAGCATGGCAGATACAGTAGTAAAAGATTCGCTGTGGTATTCCGTTCCAAACTGTGTCAGGGGAAGTACGGAATATTCCACAGGCTCTGTTCCCCGGTAAATAATATTAGGAGTAAAATCCCCCTCTTTAACCTGATCCATCAGCCGCTGGAAAGTATGGTACAGATGTGTGCATGCAGCTTCATTAAGCGAAGCAGCTGCATCGCTGCCATCGATGGAAGCACGGAAGCAGATTTCCTCGGCGATCAGAGGACTTAATCCCGTAAGAGAGGTGTAGATGGCCCTGGAAATATTACAGGGCTTTTTGCACACGGTTTCTGTAAATTCCTCTTCTGTGATCGTAAGAGGATCTGCTTTTTCCTGTGTCTGAGGAAGGAAGTAAGGTCTTCCCGGAAGTACCTCCCGAACCGAACTCATATGAGAGGAAACATGCTTGATGCTGTCCAGGATCATTCTGTTTTCATCGCAGAAAATAATGTTGCTGTGTTTTCCCATCAGTTCCATGATCAGGATCTTTTTGCAGGGATCTCCCATTTCGTTTAAATGCTCCAGTTCAAATTCCACAGCCCGCTCCAGACCGGGCTGCCGGATATCTGCGATCTTTGCACTTCCGATATGCTTCCGGAGAAACATGCAGAAATTTGGTGCAGTAAGAGGGCTTGGTTTATTTTTGTCTATAAAATAAATCAGAGGAAGGGAGGCGCTTGCAGAAAGCAGAAGCCTGCACTGTCCCTGACTTCCCTTTGCGGTGATCAGGAGGGCGTCCGATTCCGGCTGTGCGATTTTGTTGAACCGGCCGCCATCCAGATATGTATGTAATTCCTTTACCATTGCGGCAATGGTAATTCCGTCAAATGCCATAGAAGTTGCTCCTTTTTAAAATTTTATAGTCTACAGTATAGCATGGATCCGGATACAGTGCAAAAAAATCTTATTTGAACAGACGGGAGTTTGACAGTTGAATATTAGAAAAATACCTTGCAGGCCTTATAAAACCTGCTTTTTTTATGTCAAATTTTCTGTTTTTATATGTACTTGTTTGCAATAGTGTGTTATAATAAAAGAAAAGGAGTCTTTTCTAATCATGTATATCGCACTTACAGGTAGTGAAAACAATAAAGATGTGTATATTTATCATTCTTTCCGCAAGGAAAATGGCAAGTCCTCATCTCGTATTTATAAAAAACTCGGAAAATATAACACACTTTTAGAACAATTCGATGGTGACAGAGATAAGATGATGGCATGGGCAAGAGAGCAGGCTGATAAAGAGACAAAACTCTATAAAGAAGCTACTGGAAAGATTTCTGTAGAGTTTTCAAAAGCTACTTGCATTCCGATGAATGAACGCCGTTCTTTCAATGTTGGATATCTCTTTTTACAAGAACTTTGTACACAACTTCGTATAGATAAGATTTGTAGAACAATCAAAGAGCGCCACAAATATAAATACAATCTACAAA
>URWL01000044.1 GCA_900551465.1 uncultured Blautia sp.
GAAGGATTTCATCTGTATTTCGCTCACGAAGGGTATAAAATTCTATATCCATACCTGTCTCGGCAAATGCTTCTTTCCAGATCTCATAATGGAAACTTTCTGACCATGCATCATAAAGGGCACCTTTTTCGTAAGCCTTCAGGATAACATCTGCGCTTCTCCGGTCGCCTCTTGCAAGGAAACCTTCCAGAACAGTTACATCCGGTTCATGCCAGTTATAACGGATACTCTTCTGGTTCAGCTGAGAACGGATCTCATTTTTTACGATTTTTGCTTTTTCTATAAATTCTTCCTCCCGGTACATAGGAGCCCACTGGAAAGGAGTAAATGGTTTTGGCACAAAAAAGGATGTACTTACATTGATCTGAACCTTTCCATTTCGTTTATCTTTTGGAATCTCGTAATAACGTTCTGCGATCTTCTCTGCAAGATGGGCGATCCCTTTCATATCTTCCTCAGTTTCTGTGGGAAGTCCAAGCATAAAATAAAGCTTTACGCGGTTCCAGCCGCCTTCAAAAGCTTCTCCGGCTCCGTGAAGAATATCCTCTTCCGTAAGCCCCTTGTTGATTACATCACGGAGACGCTGAGAGCCGGCCTCCGGTGCAAAAGTAAGACTGCTCTTTTTCACATCCTGTACCTTGCTCATAACATCCAGTGCAAAGGCATCGATTCGAAGAGAAGGCAGAGAAATATTTACCGCTTTCTCACGGAATTCATCAATCAGGAACGTAACCAGTTCCTTCAGCTGAGTGTAATCGCTGGAGCTTAAAGAACTTAAAGAAATCTCTTCATGCCCTGTGTTTTTCAACATAGTACGTGCTGCTTTTTTTAAGGTCTCCACATCACGCTCTCTGGTAGGACGATAAATCATTCCCGCCTGGCAGAAACGGCAGCCCCTGATACAGCCTCTCTGAATTTCCAGAGTCACACGATCCTGAGTTGCTTTGATAAAAGGTACTACCGGAGATTCCAGTACATTATAATCCTTTTTCATATCCACGATCAGCTGCTTTTCTACTTTTTCAGGAGCTTCCGGTCTGTTTGGCATAAAAGAGGCAATCGTTCCGTCTTCTTTATAGGCTACCTCATAAAAAGAAGGAACATAAATACCAGGAACCTGAGCCGCTTTTTTCAGAAAATCTTCTTTGCTTCCGCCTGCTTTTTTATTTTCTATATAAGCATCAAACAAAACGTTATAAGAAATTTCTCCTTCTCCAATATAGAAAAGATCAAAAAACGGTGCCAGAGGTTCTGGATTATACGAGCAGGCTCCTCCTCCGATCACGACAGGAAAATCCTCACCTCTTTCTTCTGCTTTCAGAGGAATACCTGAAAGATCCAGAAGCTGAAGTACATTTGTGTAACACATCTCATAACCCAAAGTGATTCCAAGCATATCAAAATCTTTTACCGGATCCTGGGACTCCAGGGCAAAAAGAGGGATATTCTGCTCTCTCATCAGCTTGTCCAGGTCAGTCCATGGAGAAAACAGACGTTCACACCATATGTCCTCTCTTTTATTAAAGCTGTCATAAAGGATCGCCATGCCCAAATTGGACATTCCAATTTCATACACGTCCGGAAATGCCATACAAAACCGAAGATCCACCTTATCTTTATCTTTCATGATAGAATTGACTTCCCCACCAATATACCGGGCTGCTTTATCAATTTTTAGTAATATCTCATCATTTAATGCAAGTTTTCTCATATAGCTCCTTTCGATTTTTGTGCATTTTTATTTGCAGCGGTCTTCCATTTTCCAAACCATCTGATATCCTTTTAATAGGCCATATATATTTTATCATAATCATAAAATAGAAGAACCTGTTTTAAACAGCATATAAACCCAATATATTATATCTTTATTACGAAAATAGTTCAAGCAAATCTTCTTTATTCTGTTTTTTAATATTTCCTTCCGTGGATATATCATCGATTTTCTCTCGTACTATGATGCAATAGTGTTTATAATTCCTCTTTTAGTATATATTTTTTGCCGTCGATATAGATTTTTGCTGTTTTGGATTGAAAAAATAATACGCAATAGTCCCTATAATTTTCATGTTTCATCAGTCGTTCCCAATATTTTTCAGGCAAAATTCGCTTTATTTTCTCAAAATCTTTTATTATCTCTATATTTCCCCACAGCCATACAATGGACTCGTCTGCATAACACTCTATGCAGCCTTTCTCACATTTGCAAATTGCCTTTACTTTATCCGAATTAATTTTTGTAATAAAAAGAACTTTTTCAATTCCGACAGATGCCACTTTTTCCATAGGATAAATAGCCGGAAATCCATTCTCATCAATAATCCCCAACAACAAAGTATCACAGGCTTTCAGCAAATGGACTCCCAGCTTCTGTTGCTTTCTTCTGTCCCATTCCTTTTTTGTAAGACAGTTCACATGTCCTGTTCGCTTTTCCTGCAGTAAAGGCACATCCGCATCATGGGATGTCCACTGGTATTGAAAGCCGCATTTTTCCTGAACGCGCTTCGATTTTTCATTTCCATCGTAGTACGCACACCAAACCTTTTGCATTCCCAACTCTTCAAACGCATGACGCAGCAATTCTTCTGCTGCCTCCGGCATGATGCCCTTTCCCCAGTAAGGTACACCGAGCCAGTATCCAAGTTCACACTCATCCTCTTTTTCTGTCAAATCGGTATCTGTTCCCATTTTCAGGACAATATTTCCAATAGGAAGTTTTGTTTCCTTCCATACAACCGCATACGTTTCAGGAGCAGAAAGCACATTTTTTATAATCCGTTTGCTTTCTGCTATATTTGTGTGCGGCGTCCATCCGCAGATTGGTCCCACCAGCGGATCTTTTGCATATTTATAGCATTCTTCTGCATCTGATTCTTCCCATGGCCGAAGAATCAGCCTTTTAGTTTCCAAAATCATTTTTCTTCTCCTTACTTTAAATCCCGCGAAACAGTGCACAGGCATATGTCTACGCACTATCCTCCAAAAACAGAAATACGGCGTTCTCCCTGCCATGCTTATCTCTACAGATAGTCTTCTGTGATTTCCATAACATTTTTCAGGATAATGATATCTTTTACCGGATTTTCTGTCTCCAGGGAATGATTTCCCTTATCTATCAACTGCAATGGAAGCGATCTTTTTTTACATTCTTCAATCACTTCTGCAGTATATGCCAGAGGATCTGCCGTTCCATGAAAAACAATGCCCTTATCTCCCATCACCTGAAAACTTTCTGAAACAGGTGTATAAAAAATATGATCAGCACAAAGCTTCCATTCTCTGTCAACTGATGCCGCCACTACCGTTCCAATGCTCTTTGACACAAATTTCCATTTCCTTATATACCTGTTTTTTAAACCAATGCAGAAACTCCGACGCAAGGGAATCAGAAGAAAATTTCAATTTGCGTATTTTTCCATCCACATCTTCATACACTACATAATAGACCTTTCCTCTGGCATGCTCTGCAATCTCCGTTTCTACCTGACGGCCAACGATGCGTCTGATAAAATTTCTGTGATAAAGGATAAATCCGCCCCGGTCACAGGTCAGATACCAGTCTCTCTCCCACTCCGGACGGTCGTAATCTGTCCGGTCTTTCCAGTAGATCCCTAACCTGCGTTCCTGTTTCCATACCTTAAGCAGACTGATAAACGGAATACCATAAGAACCTGGAATGACCAGCGCCAGACAAAACAGTATAATTTTTATTCCTTCCGAATCGGAACGCCTGTAAAACAACACAGTAATACCTATGATGATACAGACGATCAGTAAGAGCATAAACATAGTGAAACCTGACCATAAAAATATTCTGGTCAGAGAATCGTCATAGATTGTCTTTTCTCTTTTTCCACTGCTTTGCATTTTCTTTTCTCCTGCTCAATATATCGCTGTTATGCCAGCGCTTTTTTTGCAAGCCTTGTTTCTCCCCAGGGTGTCTTCAGCATGGTATCATTTCCTATAATTCCTGCCCGGACAACCTCAATAGGTCCTTCCAGTTCAGAAATCCGGATGCCATCAATAGATGCATTTGCCTGAAATTCATCAAACTCCTGGAAAACCTGATCCTGAAACACAAAGGAAATATTTTCCTTCCGTTCTTCTGCATCCGGCGGAACGATACAGGAACCCATAAGATATGTGTTTCCCTGATAATGAAATTCAATCAGAGTAAAGGCCATGCCTTCGTCATAGTCTGACCGGATGATTTCCATTACATCTTTTCCCATAATCCATAATGGTTTCTGCTCTTTCTTTTTAAATCCAAACATAAATCATTCCCTCCCCTAATCTTATTTTTTCTTTTTTGACTTTGGGGCTGGCAATTCCTCATACATAGCGTGAAACAGGCCTGTCAAAAATTCCTTATTGTCGACTTCATCGACCAGCAGCATTTCCTTTGCCCCCTCATAGGATAATTCATACTGAGCTGTTGGCATATAACTAATTGCTGCTTTCACTGGCTTAACAAGTAATCGGTCATCATAGATACCGCCTACAATCCTGCCACGATAATAAATAATAAATTCTCCCATCATTGACCGATAAGAAATTTCTTCCAAATCAGATAACTGCTCCAAAATAAACTTTAAATATTCTTTACTTGATGCCATAATTCCACCTCAGAGTTAAAATAGCTAATGATTATCTTATTTCAATATTATTTATTTTCAATATCCCAATCCGGATCAAAATCCCCTCCACCTGACGGAAACAGATGATAAAAGCAACCAGCATGATTGCATACAAAAGCATAGAATCTTGAAGAATTTTTCGAGCAAAAAATACGATGACAAACAGCGGAGACATTAAGAGTAATAAAGTAATTATACACACTACTGTATTCTTAACTGTATCTTTATTCCATTCGCGAAATTCAGCCCCACAAGCGCAGCTGTTGGGAACCATTCCAAATTTTACATGAATCTCCAGCCCACACTTCATGCAGTACATTTTCTTCATTTCAGCACCACCAGACGTACAATTCTTGATAATATTATACTTTATACATCCATAGAATGGAAGAAAATTATAGTTCTCCAAAGCAAAAAACAGATGAAGCCGACTCATCTTTATCTGCTCCACCTGTAAAAGATTTTATCCTCTCTATTACGTTACCTGTACTGTTTTTATCCGGATTATTTACATTTTTAAGTATAATACTGCCGTTCCTGCGGTTACTATTATTAAAAAAAGCTCCCATTTCCTCCTGTACCCGAATCTTATCTTGTCCTGCGGCATACATTGCCAGAAACTGTATCCAGAACAAGGTAGCTAGAACAATCGCCAACACAATCCCATGAGACAGATTCCCAAGAGTACCATTTAAAAGATTTATAATTTATCTTTTCCCCTAAAATTCCGGATGCCAGGAAATATAATCCGATTCCGAAACATACAAATGAAAACCCCGCTGAAAACAGTCGAAAGGAAAGCGGCATAACAAAATCCCCCTCAGGAATTTCTTCTTTTCTATTAATAATAGTACTATCCTAATCTCCTTTTTTCCATTTTTTATAATTATATACGGCTTGAATAAGCAGCATTATTGAAAGTATCACTGCAATTAAGCATGTTCCGATATTTGACAGGAATGAAATATGAAAGCCAATAATAGTTATTATTGACAGAGGAATCATCCATAATGTTCTGATAAATTTCCTTCTATAGCTTAGTTTCCAATAGCACAGTTCGATTCCTGTATCAATTTTTTCACACTGTTTCCATTTTGGGGACATTACTAAAGAAATGATTACAAGTGTAATTACAGGTAAAAACATAAATACCAATTCCATCATATCCCTCCTTTTGTATATTTATGTCATTATATGATATCCCTGTAAAATTCAAGTACATTTCGATGTTAAATACTCGTAGAAATTCAGCTATTAACATATGACATTTCTTTTATTGCCTTTATTAAACTTCTTTTATTTTGTACTTCAGGAATCACATTCACTGTGTCTTCGGCGGATGAATCTTCAGCATTTCCATACCCAGAGGACTTTCACTATGACATACATCTAACGCCTCTCCCTTTATCGCCATTTCATAAATGCTATCTGATACATGGATTTTTTCCTCACTTCCGTCATTTAAAAGTACCGTCAATGTGTTGTCGTCGCCTTTGGTATTGGGATCTTCCTTATGACTGTCAACAATGACCGCTTTATAATGACGGGCCGGTCCGCATAAAGCCGCATTTGCACAATAAGAAATACTCATGCCCAAGGACATACCCACAAGTATCACAAAAAAACCAGTTTCAAAACGTCTTCCCTTCGGTGTACGGTAAAGGCATAAAGAAATCACAGGGACAGCAATGAGCAGCCCCTGGATAATCCATATTTCACCGCTGCCTTTCGGCTGCATTGCACTTCGACTCCATATATAATGAACCTGCCAGAGCATTGCAAGAGCCGGAAAAAACATGACCGGCAAAGAAAGGCGGATGTGCATGGAATTCCATTCTGCCGTGGCATTTTTCGGACGGTCTCCAAAAATAAGTACCGGGGCAAACACAACGCAAAAAATAAGAAACGGAACCGGTGATATGGCAGCAATCGCCATAGTTATGCGGAACTTTACCTTGGCAAAGAGATATAAGGGAATGGGGGAAACTATTCCAACAAGATACAAAATCATAACTGCCCACAAGCCTGCACGGATTGCTTTCAGATGGTCATGCCAATGTGTGCGATATTCCTCTCTCCACTGCAGGATGCCTTCCTCTTTTACCTGTTCTGCTGTCTGACGTTCCATGGCAGGTGTCAGTGATGCTTCCAGATCCGTGCTTTCGATCCACTCGGCAAGCCGGGATGCCCCACGCATATTTGTCTCCACAGAAAACAGTTTTTTCCCGTTTTCATTCAACAGCTGAATGGAACGGTTAACTGTAAGACGGGCAGATGCTACCTGTCCCGCTTCCAGTTTCTTTTGTCTTCCCAGACTGCTGATATATAAAACAGAATGATCCTGAAATACAAACATAGAACGGTTACGTCCTGCCAAGATCATCCACACTCCAAAAAACGTAACAAAAACACCCACCCCACCAAGAAAAACCGTACTGCCATCAACAGGGGCAGCCGATGCAACTGCGACAGCCATAAAGAGAAAAGCACTTCCCAACAGCCACAGGAAGATTCCCACTCCTGTGACTTTCTTCTGTTCCCGCAGAACAACAACAGGTTTTTGCATCTCCTCCGGTTCTGTATGACGATGCAGCAAAAGAATCAGTCCGAACCCAAACCATATCAGAAGCAGGATCAGTACTGCTGCCGCATTTTGCAGTGCCAAAGGCTCACCGGCAAAAAACAGTATCACAAATAGAAACAGCGAGATGATTATAGAAATACATCCCAATAATGTGCAGGGCCACTTCTTCCCTGCCGTCGGTGGATTCCTGTCCGGTTCCAATTGCTTTTTGGGCGCATCTGGCTCCAGGCGGACTGGTTCCATTTCCAGTGCTTTTTCCAAGACACTGCCGCAATGTGGGCACTGAGACACATACTCCATTTGTGGAAAACGGCTTTTTTTATCAAGGGGCAGATCCTGACCGCATCCAGGACATACCCAGTACTGATAAAAAGCCTTCTGACGCATCAGGCGAAGATACATATACCCTCCAGCCGGACATAAAAAAACCAGAAGCAGGTAAAGCAGCTCCTTCGTTAATAGAAATATTATAAAGCATCCCACTGACAAAACAGCCGAAGACAGCAAGGCCCGGGTTCCCATACATACCGCCTGGTTATTTGCAGTGATATATGTCTCATTTCCACTGGTCATCCCTATATGTTGTATTTGTAGCAGAAACGCTTCTATCAATTCATAGAGGTCGTCGATATCATCTATTTCTTCACTTGACAGTTGGTCGTACAGCTTTTCATTTACAAAGATCCTGCACCCTGTTCTGTTCACTTCTACCTTGGCATAAAGCAGCGCCAGTGTGAAATTTTCACCATAAAATTTCATCCGATACTTTGGGTATTGGGTTTTCAATCTGTTATAAAGGTTTTCTAATTCGATCATGTCATACATAAGTCTGCCCTCCATGTGCAATTTATTCCAAAGCAACCTTATCATTTTTTACTCTTTAATTTCCAATTTTTTGACAGCAAAATATTTCACCAGATTAAATACACCTAAAATGCAAAGCATGGAAACAAAATAAAAACCAACACTGGCAATTCTGATCATAGTGGTATATCCGGCTTTTGTACTTAATATTTTTGCAGCGCTTATTCCAAGCAGAACAAAACTGGTTATACACCATCCTCCTGCCATTTTCTTTGAGGAGGAAGGATTGTATACATCTTTTTTTATCAGGATTACCGTAAGAAAGAGATATGCTGCGATTGCAAATATGTAAATGACAGCAAGTACAGCTAAATACCCTTTATACCTTTCTTTTTCCATGATTGTTAACATGAAAGTTGTCCCTGCCCAGCAGAACAGAATCGAAAAGGTCAGACTTTGTATTCCATATATCCAGAAAACTTTCTTTCCGGTTACTTCTTTGCTTGAAAAGGTAGAAATAACAAATCCAAGATATACAATGACCAGAAATATTTTTGAAAAACATGGTAAGGGAGATGCCTCTGCCAGAAAGAAAAACAGAAATACCAAGAACAGGATTGCACCATCTAATTTGTAAATTTCTTTTGGCTTGATCGTATTTTCTATTCCGTATAGTAAAAAAATTTTTGTCTGTTCACTGATTTTTTTCATAACCCATTTGACACTACCATAGTTCTTCTTCGGGTACTTTTATCTTTGCATGGAGCACATGTTCCAGATATAACAATATAAGGCAACGTCCTTCTTCAGATTTTCCTATTTTTGAAATATTTCTATACAGCAGATACAACGGAAAAAGAAATAAAATCAGAACCTCTGCTAAAATCAATAGATCTCCCTGAGAAAAAAACAACCCAAATAGAAATATCATAAACAGAAACAATTGCGGACCTTTTTTATGTACGGCAAAAGTACAAACTTACCTTCCAACATTACATTGTTTCCCTGACTTTTTACATGTGTTTGAAGCATTTCCCATCCGCCGCCTGTCATAGTTCCTGCTGCATATCCAATACATAAGGTATCGTTTTCTTCCCGGTACGATGCCAGCACCATATTTCTATAAGCCTGATTCGAAAAGGTTAATGGCTTTGCAGTTTGTCTGACCCGGTCCAATAATTCTTCTTTAGAATACGGAAAATATATTTTATAAGATTCCTGTATGTGCTGTCCTTTCTTAGTGCTTTTTTATAAACTCCTTTATTTGACTTTATCACAGTCTGTCAAAGAACAAATATAATGCCAGCAAAATAATGACGCAGCCACAGAATGCACCCACAGCCTTATTTAATTCGTTGCTGCGAAATTCTTCCCTTGGTAATATTGCGTCTTTTTCATAACCATAGTAAACATGATCTGTGGTATAAGCCGGAATTCGCTCTCCTACTTCATACTCATCATATATTTTCACTGGGATCTGCATTCTCTTATCTGTATCGTAATAAAAGAAATAATTGGTAGATAAACTGTATTTTCCACTGGGGGAGGTATAGGTGTATTTTTTCCTGATCACAATATCTTCTATAAAATAATCTTTTCCCAGAACCATTTGCTCCATCTGCTTTTTAAATTTTGCAGAGGTGACTGCCACTCTTGTCCAGAAGAAAACAAACAGGAGGCTGACGATTACCAGTATAACTGCCAAAAACTTTCTTATTTTCTTTCTTCTTATTCTTTTCGCTTCCAGATCTTTTGCCTTAATCAGTTTACTGCTCATTTTTGTCCCCTTTCCCTGCCAGATTACTGCGATCATCAATATCCCCAGCCTCCCTCAACAACTTCCCAGCCCTGAGGATCCTCAACTCGTACCAGACTCCAGCTCCAGTCCGTATAAGTTTCATTCGGTATCATGC
>URWL01000045.1 GCA_900551465.1 uncultured Blautia sp.
TCCTTGCTTCGTTACTTCCACGAAATTTTTACTTTCCAGTCTGGTCAGTAATGACAGGATTGTTGTGGACGCAAGTTTTTTCTTCCTGTTGATCACTTTTTCAATCTCCGGTCTGGTCATGGGAGGAGTGCCATTCCAAAGAACAAGCATAATATCCAGTTCTGATTCGGGTAGTCTCTGATATGTTTTTTTCACCTTTTTCAGCCCTCCTGTTATATATTCTCTATAAATCCAGTATTCGTTGTACTAGGAATAATTTTCTGATAATTTTATTTTACCATGATTTACGGAAATAACAAGGACTTCTGCATATTTTACAGAAGCCCTTTGTTTCAGCTGCTGACCGCTGTCAGTCTATCTCCGTATAACTGCTGCCGTTTTCATCGTACCATGTCCCGTCTCCATTGTTGGTAAATCCGGTGCCGTTTTCATCGGCGAAATAGTAATCGCCATTTGTAGTCTGGGTAACCGTTACAGTATTGCCCTCCACATCCTGAAGATGGTGCTGTTCCAGCGGATATCCCATATGATGTGTATCATCATTCAGAGCTGAATACGTATTTCCGTTTTCGTCTGTATAGGTTTCATCCCCGTTATCGGTATATGTCATTCCATCATCACCACGATATTCATAAGAGTTGTCTTCGTAAAGAATATATTTGACTGTAATTGTATTTCCGTTACTGTCAGCTAATACCATAGGCGCAGTAGAAATAATAGCCAAATCATCACTGTTATCTTCGGAATTTGAAGAATTATTTTCTTCTGTATCGGAAGAATTTGAATCTTCTCCGGATTGCTGAACGGAAGTATCAGTTTCTGCTTTATCAGAATCTTCGGCTGCATTTTCCTCTGCCTGTCTGGTAAAAGACGGGTTTCCAGGATAGGAGATATATTCTATAAATTTCCTCACATCACCTATATCAGCTGCGTCTTTTGCATATCCTACTGCCATATACAGGCTGTCTCCTTCTGAATAAACAGTCTGATAGCAGGCCTCATAAGTGTCGTTGCATTTGGCAATTCCTGTTTTGACATCCTCCAGCGAATATTTATAAATATTTACATAATCATTTCCATTGGTATAGCTGGCATAAGTACCTTCCGTATCTGCATTCTCCCAGGCAGAACCAGTCGGCGGCTGCGTATAAAAATCATTATTTCCAGCTGCCATAACAGTTCCTGCTGAAAAAATCCCAAGTGTTGCTGCAGTCATAAGTGTCATAAACTTTGTTGTTCTTTTCTTCATAGTGGATTCTCCCTGAATTTTATTTTCTACATCTGTAGAAGTTAATTTTATTCTACATCTGTAGAAGATAAAAGTCAACCATTATTTCTACATTTGTAGAAATAATGGTTGACTAAACATTGACCAATGCCATGAGAAACGCAGCTAAAATATCCGAAGACACAGCAATACCGCAATTTACTTTGTCTGGCGATTGATATATTTCGCCTTATATTTAGAGTATACAATGGTCTGATCTTTGTACAGACCATAATAGCCGGATACGGCATAGCTGACAACCACGGCAATAAGATAGAAAGATACGCCCTCAAATCCAAACAGCTCAAAGGCAATAAGGATAGAGGTAATGGGGCAGTTAGTCACACCACAGAACAGGGCGGCCATTCCGGAAGCGGCACAGAGAGACGGGGAAAGTCCCACAAGCTGCCCCATGACACAGCCGAAGGTAGCGCCGATACAGAAGGAGGGAACGATCTCGCCGCCCCGGAAGCCTGCTTTCATGGTAATGGCTGTAAGAAGCAGCTTCCAGAGGAAATCCGAAGGACGGGCCTGTCCTTCTTCTACAGCTAACTGGATCAGTTCATTTCCAGCACCCATAAAATCCTTTGTCTGAAGAAGAACGGTGATCAGGATCAGAGCGGCAGAGGCGGCAAGGATCCTGAAATAAGGATTTTTCAGAAAACGCTTATAAAAATCTCCTATGCCTTTCAGGGTTACACAAAACAGAATACTGACAAGTCCGCAGCCCACAGCCACAAGAAGCATTTTTAATCCGGTAAAAGCAGTCAGCTCCGGGATGCCGTATACATGGAAGCTTTCCGGGTGTATGCCGATGCCGGCGGCAAATTTAGCTGCAACCAGAGAGGAGATCACACAGGGAAGCAGGGCAGCATAGTACATGATCCCCACACTGACGACCTCCAGAGAAAAAACGGCGGCAGCCATGGGAGTTCCGAAAACAGCAGAAAAAGCGGCGCTCATGCCGCACATAATAATCACATGCTGATCCTCTTCGTCCAGATGAAACCAGGAACCAAGCTGATTTCCGATACTGCCTCCAAGCTGAATAGCGGCGCCTTCACGTCCTGCAGAGCCTCCTGTCAGGTGAGTCAGAAGTGTGGAGACAAAAATCATAGGAGCAGAACGAAGACGGATATTATCCTGGGAACGGATGGCAGAAAGAACCTGATTGGTGCCTCCGTCGTCTTTTCCGAATTTCTGATAAAGAAATACAATGCATAAGCCTGCAATGGGAAGCAGAAGAAAGACCTGGAGATTTTCCATGCGGAACCCGGTGACTGCTTTCAGTGCATGAGCAAAAATACTGCTTACCGCGCCTACCACCAGCCCGGTGACAACAGCCAGCGCCAGCCACTTAAGAAGATGCGCTGTGTACTTCCATATCTGGTTCCAATAGAAAAGGACCCGTTCCAGTCCTTTTCTATCGTGTATGTTTTGTTGTGTATCCATGATTACTCCTGTGTAATTCCGGTTACTTCATATCCTGCGTTTTTGATAACTTCGCGGATCTTATCCTCGTCCACACGCTCCGGCGCTGTAAAGACAGTCGTCTTTTTTTCGTGGGAGGAAACCACATCCTCTGCCTGAAAAGCAGCTTTGACAGCTTCGTTTACATGAGCCTCACAGTGCGGGCACATCATACCTTCTACATTTACAGTGATCTTTACCATAGTCTTATTCTCCTTTTCATTCTTATTTTCATTATAAGGGTTTTCTGTGTCAATGGAAACCATTTGTTTGATTTTTTTGTCTTTTGAGGCATCATGGATCTTAAAAAGATTCAGCCGCAGGGCATTTGTTACCACGCAGAAGCTGGAAAGGCTCATTGCCGCAGCCCCGAACATAGGGTTCAGCGTCCAGCCGAAAATGGGGATCCACACACCTGCGGCAAGGGGGATGCCGATGATGTTGTAGAAAAATGCCCAGAAAAGATTTTCGTGGATATTGCGCAGGGTAGCCCGGCTTAAACGAATGGCGGCAGGAACATCGCTGAGCCGGCTTTTCATCAGAACTACATCTGCCGCGTCTATGGCAATGTCTGTTCCGGCGCCGATGGCAATGCCGATATCTGCTCTGGTAAGAGCCGGCGCATCATTGATCCCGTCTCCGACCATGGCAACCTTGCCTTTTTCTTTAAGGGAGCGGATCACACTTTCCTTTCCGTCCGGAAGAACTCCGGCGATCACCTGATCCACGCCTGCCTGTCTGCCGATGGCGTTGGCGGTTTTCTCATTATCACCGGTAAGCATCACAACCCGGATGCCCATATTCTGGAGCTCCTTTACTGCCCGGGGACTGTCTTCCTTAATCACATCCGCAACAGCAATGATACCTGCCAGCTGGTTTTCTCTGGCAAAGAGAAGGGGCGTTTTGCCCTGCTCTGCCAGGTCCTCGGCTTTTTTGCGAAGAGAGGCGGGAACCGTTACGCGGCTGCTGATAAATTTCATATTTCCTCCGGTAAGTGTTTCTCCGTTTACTTTCCCGGAAAGCCCATTGCCCGGAAGCGCCTGGAAATCTTCTGCATCAGCGGCAGTAAGAGACAGGGCTTCTGCTTTTTTCAGAACAGCTCTGGCAAGAGGATGCTCGCTTTTTTTCTCAAGGGAAAGAGCAAGGGTGAGAAGCTCTTTTTCGGTAAATCCTTCAGCTGGAAGGATATCGGTCACTTCCGGCTGACCGCTGGTGATGGTGCCTGTTTTATCAAGGGCAACGATCTGAACTCTGCCTGTTTCTTCCAGAGAAACGGCGGTTTTAAACAGGATCCCATGCTTGGCGCCCATTCCGTTGCCAACCATGATGGCTACCGGGGTGGCAAGTCCAAGGGCGCAGGGACAGCTGATTACCAGAACAGAGATTCCTCTTGCAAGGGCATAGCCGAAGGTCTGTCCGGCAAGCAGCCATACAAGGGTGGTGATCACGGCGATGGCGATTACAGCCGGAACAAAGATTCCGGAAACTTTGTCGGCGATCTTTGCGATGGGAGCCTTGGTAGCGGCTGCGTCGCTGACCATTTTAATGATCTGGGAAAGGGTGGTATCTTCGCCTACATGAGTGGCTTCACAGCGGATGAAGCCGGACTGGTTTACTGTAGCTGCGGAAACCATATCTCCGGCAGCCTTGTCAACGGGGATGCTTTCTCCTGTAAGAGCGGATTCATTTACCGCGCTGGAGCCTTCCAGAACAATCCCGTCTACCGGGATGTTTTCTCCGGGGCGGACAACGAAGATATCTCCTTTTCTTACCTGTTCAATGGGAACCGTGGTTTCCTGCCCGCTGCGGATCACCACGGCTGTTTTCGGCGCCAGCTTCATGAGACTTTTCAGGGCGTCGGTGGTTTTTCCCTTGGAACGGGCTTCCAGCATTTTTCCTACAGTAATAAGAGTCAGGATCATGGCGGCGGACTCAAAATAAAAGTCCATCATATAATCCATGACAGCGTCCATGTTGCCGTCCACCTGAGCCCTTGTCATGGCAAACAGCACATACACGCTCCATACAAAGGACGCCATGGAGCCAAGGGCTACCAGGGTATCCATGTTGGGGGCTTTGTGCCAGAGGCTCTTAAAGCCGCTGATAAAAAACTTCTGGTTGATGACCATGACAATACCTGCCAGAAGCAGCTGGAGAAGCCCCATGGCAATGTGATTATCCTCAAACCAGGCGGGAATCGGCCATCCCCACATCATATGTCCCATGGAAAAGTACATCAGTACCAGCAGAAAGCCAACAGATGCGATCAGACGTTTCTTAAGCACAGGTGTTTCGTGGTCGGCCAGGGCTTCCGCAGCTTCGGAAGGGGATACCTTCTGACCGGCAGAGCCTTTTACAGAAGCGCCGTAGCCTGCTTCCTCCACTGCAGCGATGATATCTGCCTCAGAAGCAGTTCCTTCCACACCCATGGAGTTGGTGAGGAGGCTTACGGAGCAGGAAGTGACTCCCGGCACATGAGAGACTGCTTTTTCTACCCGGGAGCTGCAGGCTGCACAGCTCATTCCGGTTACATTATATTGTTCCATTCAGATTCCTCCTTTTCCTTTTCGGATTTTTATTTCATCAGCTTCTGCAGAGTTGTCATCAGCTCGTCAACGGTCTCGTCCTTTCCCTCACGGATATCCCGGGCTACGCAGGTATGGATATGTGCGGAAAGCAGCTCTCTGTTAAAAGCATTTATGGCTGCGTTTACGGCAGCGGACTGGATCAGGATATCGTTGCAGTAGGTATCGTTTTCTACCATTTTTATGATTCCCCGCACCTGTCCTTCAATACGCTTCATCCGGTTGATAAGCTTTTTCTTCTCTTCCGGAGAACGGTGGGTGGATCTGGTGCAGCAGCATGTGGTCTGGTCTGACATATGAGTTGGCTCCTTTTATTGAAATATACCCTATAGGGGTATGTGTTTATGTGAATAATATATACCCCTACAGGGTATTTGTCAAGAGGGAAAACCATATATATAGTATATAAGCCTTATAGTTACTGTGAAGGTCGTGAACAGTAACGCCTTATAACACAGCTGAATAGCTTTATACAGAGCAGATATGGAAAAACAGAACATAAGTTTGCTATCATAATTCATGTAAAACAGAACCGGAACTGAGTTACAGGTAATAGAAAATATAATTTTGATAAAGGAGAACAAATTTATGAAGCAGAGAAGAAACAAAAATCGAAGAGAAATTGCAGATATGCGTACAGCAAACCGTAAAGTATTTGAGAATCAGGATCATTCCAGAACGGTGGAGATTTATCTGGAGCCGATTCACTACCAGGATCTGGACGGAGCCTGGAAAGACATGGACGATTCTCTGGAGGAGGATACAGATTTCCGTAACCGTAAGGGTGCGCTGGATATCTCCCTGCACCGTATGGCAAAGGAATCCCGCACAGTTTCCATGAAGAAGGAAAAGACCTCTCTTTCCTGGGGAATGGAGGGATGCCATGGGGCAAAAGCCCGGAAACAGCAGAAAAACCTGGTGATCTATCCGGAAATTTTTGAAGGAGCGGATCTTCGCTGCCGGATACATGGAGAAGGGGTAAAGGAAGACCTGATCCTTCATGATCCGAAAGCCGTCAGAGAAAGCTATCGTTATATTTACAGGATGAAAGGGCTGCAGCCGGTACTGAAAGATAATAGGGTATCTTTCCTGGACGATGAGGGAAATGAAGTCTTCTGCGTCCATGCACCCTGCATGAAGGATGCCGGAGGCGAAAAGTCAGAAGCCATCCGTCTTTCCCTGGAAGTACTTCGCACCGGTGATAAGGAGCAGGCAAAAGAATGCAGGATCACTTTTGTTCCAGATATGGCATGGCTGGGAAGTACGGCTCGTCTGTTCCCGGTTATCATCGACCCTGTTACCACCACTTCCAGGAAAAGAACAGATATTGCAGATGCTCATGTAGACTCACTGTATGAGGAGGATAATTTCCAGCAGAGTGTTATTCTGAAGACTATGGGAGGAGATAAGGTAGCAAGGAGCTTTGTGCGCTTTGATCTTCCGGAGATTAAAACGGGGGATATGGTGATCAATGCACGATTAGTACTGGTTTCTCTGGCACAGGATGGAAAAGAGCGTACCGTTGCCGTACACAAGGTTCTTCAGGGCTGGCATGACTATTCCATTAACTGGTATAACAAGCCTCTTTATTCAGACACTGTGGAGGATCTGTGTACTTATAAAGGAGATGCACAGAAATACATTACGCTGGATATCACCAGGATGGTAAAAAACTGGTATCAGAATGGCGGGAACTGCGGTCTGATGTTCAAAAGCAATAAGGAGCTGTCCGGATATACAGAATTCCTTTCTGCAGACTGTGATGACGGATATCAGGATATGCGTCCAAGGATTGAGATTTCCTATGTGAATTATTCCGGACTGGAGGATTACTGGAGCTACCACAGCCAGAGCGTGGGCAGAGCCGGAAATATCCATGTCAATGATTACAACGGAAATCTGATCCTGATCCATGATACTATGGCAACCGGAGGAAGTCTGATGCCTGTGAGCCTTTCTCATGTGTATAATTCCAATAACCGTACTGTGAATCTGGGATACGGCTATGGATTTGCACTCAGCTATCACCAGACCCTGAAAAAGCTGAAGATTGCAGGGACAGATTATTACCAGCATGTGGATGGAGACGGCACAGTTCACTATTTTTATTATGATACAGAAAAAAAGAAATGGCTGGACGAATCCGGATCCGAAGCCTATGTGACAATCCATGCAGATGCGGCAGAACAGCTTGTGATCCATGATAAGGAGAATAACCAGCTTCTGTTCCGCAACGGTTATCTGGTAAAAGTAAAAGACAAAAACGGAAATGTCCTGACAGTATCCTGGTCGAACAACAGGATTATCGGAATCACAGACGGGGCAGGCAGGAAGACGGTACTGTCCTATCTGAAGGACAGCAATGGAAAACTGACGTATCTTCAGTCTGTCACAGCTCCCTCCGGCAAAAAGAAACAGTTCAGCTACAGCGGCGGAAATCTGGTGGGCATCACAGATATAGACGGAAAAAGAGTATCCTATATCTATGACAGCAGACATATGCTTACAGATGCGGCAGACATTGACGGTTACCATGTAAAATATGAATATTATGGAACATCTCCCTATCGTGTGAAAAAGATCACAGAGTATGCAGGGACAACAGAGGGAAACAGCCTGACCCTGACTTATGGTTATAACAGTACAAAATTTACAGACAACAAAAAACACATCGAAATCTGCCGGTTTAATAACAGCGGCAACCTTCTCCATATCCATGACGGCTTCGGCCATGCTGCCAGTGCAAAATACAACCGCAGCGGAAACCATGTGAACTGCCTGGAAAACGCCACAAAGCTCCAGACCAGCGTGGTACAGCTTTTGAAGGACCCGATCATCCAGGCGGCAAAGACCGGATGGAACAAATACATTGGAACAGGCGGGGCAGGCTCTATTACCATCAACACAGATAAAGCCAACTGTAAGGTGGGAGACCGTTCTCTGAAACTGGACAGCACCACACTGGACGGATATATCTGCTGGCTCCAGGATGTTACTCTGAAAAAAGGAAGCACCTATACCTTTTCCATGTATGTAAAGACTGCGCTGAAACAGACCGCGTCAGACGGCGGCGCCATGCTGAGGATCCGCTACATCGACGGTACAGGAGCATGGATCTTTGCAGACAGTGAGAAGCTGACTGGAACTACAGACGGCTTTGTAAGGCTTTTCCGAACCTTTACTCTGCCGGAGGACGCAAAGGATACCTCAGTCCGTGTATACTTCTACCTGAATCACGCCACAGGCACGGCATACGCTGATATGGCACAGCTGGAAACCGGAAGTACAGCCAGCCGCTGTAACCTTGTGGATAATGGAGATTTCCATTTGGGAAGCACTTATGGATTCAAAAAAACAGGATATTTTGAAGACGGACTGACTTCTGTAGGAACCTCCAATCTTCTTCCGATAAACCGTGCCATTACTGTTACAGCTGCCGGAACTCCTTATATTTATGACACGCCTTCCCTGAATGGAAAGAAGATAGCCAGCGCTGTGAAGGGAACCCATCTTTTTGCCTCTGTTTCCATGAAAAATGAGGGGCGTGAGTGGTATCGCGTGGAAAATGCAGCCGGGCAGAAGGGATATTTCCCGGGAACCCAGGCCCGTCCATACCTTTCCGGCAATAACGGGGACGATTGCGGAGCGGTAGGAATCTCAGGAGCAATTTTACGTGCAGAGGCATCTGATACGGGCGCTGTTGTGGAGGAAGTGATCCCGAAAGGAACCGGCGTGGTGATCCGTTCAACAGTAAAAGATGCATCCGGCCAATCCTGGTATTATGTAGGAATGCAGATAGACAAGAAACGTTATTATGGATATATCAGACAGAGCTCCGTGATCCGTCTGTGCAGAAATTATCCTTTATGTACGATGAAACAGGCAGACAAGGTATTTTACAGTCCGTCTCTGTCCGGAACAGCAGCCTCTTCACTGAAAGAAGGACAGAAGATCCGTATCAGGGGTGTGCTGCAGAATGGAAATCAGAAATGGTATGCAGTGCTTCAGGGGAAGGAATTTTGTTTCCTGCACAGCCGTTACTGCCAGCTGAATATGGAGCCTGTGCTGGATAAGCTGATCTCACTTTCCGTTACATCAGGCGTTGGAGGCCTTGACAGTCATATCTTCCGTTTTTATGGGGATCCGCAGGCAAACAAACGCCTGACAAAGGTGCTGGATCTGACCGGAAAGAAAGGCGATACCTATATGGTAAATGCCTGGGGCAGGGGAACCTCCCTTCCGGAGACCGACAATGACAAGAACCGTCGCTTCGGTGTGGAAGTAGTGTTTGTGGGAGCTGACGGAAAGAACGACGTTCATTATACCAACTTCAGTCCGGACATCATGGACTGGCAGTTCCTTGGCGATGTTTATGTGGCAAAACAGGATTATACCAGTATAAAAATCTCCTATACTTACTGTAAAAATGCTAACATGGCATTCTTTGACGGTCTTTCCCTGTACAGGGAGGAATTTGGACAGAGTTATACCTATGATGACAAAAATAATGTGATCTCTGCAGTGGACGCCCAGAGG
>URWL01000046.1 GCA_900551465.1 uncultured Blautia sp.
AGAGGTGTCATGTATATGCCGTCTGTTCTTTCTATCCTGATCATAGGCCTTGTATTTACTTCTATTTTGAATCCGAAAAACGGTCTCCTTAATGAGGGACTGCGTATGATTGGTCTGGAAAGTCTGACACAGAGATGGCTTACCGATCCGCAGATTGCATTCTGGTCTGTTATGGGGGTTGATATCTGGCGTGGAACCGGATATATCATGACGATTCTGATCGTTGGTATTCTGGCAATTCCTAATGTTTATTATGAAGCGGCAAGTATTGACGGTGCTAATGGATTTAAAAAATTTACCTACATTACGCTTCCGATGCTGAAACAGACACTGGCAGTGACCATTGTCCTGAATGTACTCTATGGTCTGAAAGTGTTTGATATGGTATACGCTCTGACAAACGGAGGTCCGGGACACAGGACAGAGGTTATGTACACGGCAGTATTCAAACAGTTCTCTCAGGGTCTGTATGCGGCAGGCACAACTATCAGTTCTGTTATGTTCATCTTTATGGTGATTGTAGGCTACTTTATGATTAAGATTCTGACGAAAGATGAGGTGATCGAGTAATGAATGCGAAAACCAAGAAAACTGTTCTGACCGTACTGAAAAATATTCTTGCGTGGATTATTTCTCTGATCATGCTGATCCCTCTGCTGCTGATCGTTATTAATGCGTTTAAGCCGGATTCTGAAGCGCTTACTCTGTCTCTGAAGCTTCCGGAGGTATGGCAGTTCAGTAATTTTGCAGTTGTTATTGAAAAAGGAAAGCTGGGAACCAGCTTCCTGAACAGCCTTTTGTATGCAGGAAGCGCAACCATAATCACTGTAATCCTTGCGTCTATGGCAGCCTATGTGCTTGCAAGAAGAAGGGGCAAAGCAGATAACAGACTGTATATGTATATGGTTCTGGGTATTGTGATCCCCATTAACTATGTATCTCTGATGAAGGTGATGCAGGTAACACAGTTAAATGATACAAGGCTGGGCATTATTCTTCTTTATGTGGCTTTGCAGCTTCCATTTTCAGTGTTCCTTCTGTATGGTTTTGTGTCTAAGGTTCCGGTGGATCTGGATGAGGCGGCAGTGCTGGATGGATGCGGACCATGGAGACTGTTTTTTAATATTATTGTTCCCATGATGAAATCAAGTATGGTGACAGCGGCAGTTCTCTGTTTCCTGAATACATGGAATGAGTTTGTGATGCCTCTGTATTTTCTGAATTCTTCCGAAAAATGGCCGATGACACTGGCTGTGTATAATTTCTTCGGACAGTATTCCAAGAGCTGGAATCTGATCTGTGCGGACATTCTTCTGACCTGTCTGCCGGTTATCATTATGTATCTGGTGTGTCAGAAGCACATTGTAGGTGGTCAGACTGCCGGAGCAGTAAAGGGCTGATGCCCTTTTTCTGCTTAAGTTAAGAATAAAGGAGAGGTATTATGGGAATTACGAAGAAGAATGAATGGGAATTTCATTTAATGGATGGAAACTGCAGAGTACAGGCAGTCCGTGACAATATTATCAGATGCTCTTATACAAAAAGAGACAGTTGGGAGGAAAAATCGCCTATAGGAATTGAAGCAAATCCGGAAAGCGTATTTGCAGTCTGCGAGTCCGAAGAAAAGATTGTTTTTCAGACAGAGAGGATTATTTTGGAAGCAGACAGAAAAAATGGCGGTTTTGTGTGGAAAGATACTGCAGACAGACATGTGCTTTTAAAGGAAGGGCGCAAGGAACTGACAGAAACGCCTCTTATGGTGTACTCTACAGGCGGTGAGGAACCTGTTATTAGGAGAGTACAGACAGTAGACGGCGAGAGAAATTTTGTACAAAATTTAAAAGCAGCAGAAGATCACATGGCTTATCATGGAAAACTGAATTTCTTTTGGAAACCGGACGAACAGATCCATGGTTTGGGGCAGGGGGAGGAAGGCATCTATGATTACCGTGGAAATGTCCAGTATCTTTATCAGCATAATATGCGTATTCCTATTCCGTTTCTGGTGTCGGACATGGGATACGGAATTCTGGTGGACTGTGGTTCACTGATGACATTTAATGACGACTGCAGAGGCTCCTGGCTGTATATGGATATGATCGAGCAGCTGGACTATTATTTTATCAAGGGCGAGAATCTGGATGAGATCATCAAAGGCTTTCGTCTGCTTACCGGACGGTGTGTGATGCTGCCAAAGTGGGCATTTGGTTATGTGCAGTCAAAAGAAGCTTACAAAAATCAGGATGAAGTAGTTGCTATTGCAAAGAAATACCGTGATCTTGATATTCCTCTGGACTGTGTAGTCCAGGACTGGAACACCTGGGAACCGGGCAAATGGGGCAACAAGCGTGTGGACAGAGAACGTTATCCCAGTTTGAAAGAAATGAATCAGCAGCTTCATAATATGCACGTACACTCTATGGTCTCTGTGTGGCCGAATATGAATTCCGGAACAGAGGATTATGAAGAAATGAAGGCGGCGGGACACCTTTTTTATGATTATGCCACCTATAATGCTTTTTCTGAGGAAGCAAGAGAAATTTACTGGAAGCAGTCGGAGAGAGAGTTGTTTTCCGGTGGATTTGATTCCTGGTGGTGTGATTCCACAGAGCCTTTTTCAGGTCCGGACTGGAACGGTGAATTTAAGAGAGAGCCCTGGGAGCGTTTCCAGCTGGTCGGTCAGGAGCACTGCAAGTTTCTGGGAGCAGATCGTGCAAATCTTTATGCGGCTGCGCATGCTCAGGGAATTTATGAAAATCAGAGAAAAGCCAATCCCAACAAGCGAGTGCTGAATCTGACACGTTCCGGTTACGCGTCCAGTCAGAAATTTGGAACAGTACTTTGGTCGGGAGATATTTTTGCTTCCTGGGATACTATGAAAAAACAGATTCATGAGGGACTGAACATGTGCATGAGCGGTATGCCCTATTGGACTCTTGATATTGGCGGTTTCTTTACGGTAAATGAGAACTGGCAGCACAGAGGCTGCTCCTGCAGTGAAGATCCCACGCCAAAGTGGTTCTGGAGAGGTGATTACGAAGAAGGTGTGGATGATTATGGCTACAGAGAGTTGTATGTGCGCTGGTTTGAGCAGGGAGTTTTTCTTCCTATGTTCCGTTCACACGGCACAGATACCCCGAGGGAGGTGTGGAACTTCGGCAGATCGGGAGAGCTCTTCTATGATGCTCTTGTAAGGAATATTGAGCTGAGATATCGACTGATGCCTTATATTTACTCTAATGCGGCAAGGGTCTGGACAGATGATTCTACTATTATGAGAAGCCTTCTCTTTGATTTTGAGAATGATAAACGCGCAGCTGCTCTGGGAGATGAGTATATGTTCGGCGACAGTCTTCTGGTATGTCCGGTAACAGAACCTATGTATTACGAGAAGGGAAACCAGTCTATTGACCGTGAGAAGATTTGGAACTGCTATCTTCCTGCCGGCACAAAATGGTATGATTTTCACACTTTGAAGGAATATGAGGGCGGAACAGAGGTTGAGGCGGACGCTTCTCTTGATCATATTCCAGTATTTGTAAAGGCTGGGGCCATTATACCAATGGAACAGAGGATGAGCTATGCAGATGAAGTGGTAGATACACCCTTTGAGATTCATATTTATCCGGGCGCAGATGGAAGCTTTGTTCTGTATGAAGATGATGGGGACGGATATGCTTATGAGCAGGGCAAATACAACCAGATTTCTCTTATCTGGAAGGATGACGAGCGCTGTCTGACTGTGGGAGCAGCAGAACATACTTTTGCCCAGGGACTGAAGGGACGTGAATGCTGCGTGATTCTGGAAGGAGATAAGACAGAGAAAAGTTTTGTATATGATGGAGAACTGAGATATATTTATCTGTAAGAACAAGAAGGCTGTAAATCTGTGTATACAGGGTGCAGCCTTTTTGCTGGTTAAAATTATGAAGTTTATAGCAATAAAAGAAGCGATGTGCAGGCAATGCAGAAACCCCATCCGGAAAGGGTTCAACTCCGGATGGGGTTTCTTATATTACTTATAGAGTATCTATGAGTGACCGTGATTAGAACAGACCTGTGATCTTTCCGTTTTCGTCTACATCGATCTTTTCTGCAGCCGGAACTTTTGGAAGACCAGGCATTGTCATGATCTCGCCTGTAAGAGCTACGATAAATCCTGCACCGGCAGAGATCTTAAGGTTACGTACAGTTACTTCGAAATCTGTAGGAGCGCCAAGTTTGGTCTGGTCGTCTGTAAGGCTGTACTGTGTTTTGGCAACACAGATCGGGCAGTTGCCGAATCCAAGATCTTCAAGCTGTTTTGCCTGTTTCTGAGCGTTTGCTGTAAGAACAACTCTCTTGCCGCCGTAGATCTTCTGAACGATCTGGTTCAGTTTGTCTTCGATGGAGCCTTCCAGCTCATAGGAGTATGTGAAATCATTTGGCTCTTCTACAAGACGGATAACTTCTTCTGCAAGTTTGATTCCGCCTTCGCCGCCTTTTGCCCATACTTCGGAAAGAGCAACGTTTACGCCAAGTTCTTTACATTTAGCTTCTACAAGATCAAGCTCTGCCTTGGTATCTGTCGGGAAAGCATTGATAGCAACTACACATGGAAGTTTGTATACGTTTGTGATATTGCTTACATGTTTCAGCAGGTTCGGGAGACCTTTTTCAAGAGCTTCCAGGTTCTCGTTGTTAAGGTCAGCTTTTGCAACACCGCCATTGTATTTCAGAGCACGAACAGTTGCAACTACAACAACAGCGTTTGGTTTCAGACCTGCCATACGGCATTTGATATCGAGGAATTTCTCTGCTCCAAGGTCAGCACCAAATCCAGCCTCTGTAATTGCATAGTCAGCAAGCTTCATAGCCATCTTGGTAGCTGTTACAGAGTTACATCCATGAGCGATGTTAGCGAATGGTCCGCCATGAACGATTGCCGGAACGTGCTCAAGTGTCTGAACCAGGTTTGGTTTCAGGGCATCTTTCAGAAGAGCTGTCATTGCGCCTTCAGCGTGAAGATCACCAGCTGTTACCGGTTTCTGCTCGGAAACTTTACCATATGTATATCCGATGATGATTCTGGAAAGACGTTCTTTCAGGTCTTTGATATCGCTTGCAAGACAAAGAACTGCCATGATCTCGGAAGCAACGGTGATGTCATAGCCGTCTTCACGAGGCATTCCGTTTGTCTTTCCGCCAAGTCCGTCTACTACGTTACGAAGCTGACGGTCATTCATGTCAACACATCTTCTCCATGTGATCTTTCTTGGGTCGATGTTAAGAGCGTTGCCCTGGAAGATATGGTTGTCGATCATTGCTGCAAGAAGGTTGTTAGCTGCACCGATCGCATGGAAGTCGCCTGTGAAATGAAGGTTGATATCTTCCATAGGAACAACCTGTGCATGTCCGCCGCCTGCTGCGCCGCCTTTTACGCCGAATACCGGTCCGAGAGACGGCTCACGAAGAGCTACCATGACATTTTTGCCAAGTTTCTGCATACCGTCTGCAAGGCCTACGGTAGTAGTGGTTTTTCCTTCGCCGGCCGGAGTCGGGTTGATAGCGGTAACAAGAATCAGTTTGCCGTCCGGTTTATCAGTCTCTTTCAGAAGATTATAGTCGATTTTTGCTTTGTACTTGCCGTACTGCTCCAGATACTTCTCGTCGATTCCTGCTTTTGCAGCAATCTCAGTAATTGGTTTCATTTCGCATTCCTGTGCGATTTCGATGTCACTCTTGAATCCCATAAGTTTGTTCTCCTTTCATAAACGGAAGCCTTGGTAAAAAAAGGGCAGTATCTGAAGGTAAATCAAATACTGCCCAGACGGTCGGCTTCACTCTTCTCTGATTCCCCTGTGGTTTTCCACGTTTCCGTCAGTTGTCAGAGACGTTTTAAATTGATGATGAAATATTATCACAAAAAAGAATATTTGTCAATGGTTTGTCAAAAAATTGTCAAAAGCATATGTGTTCTTTGTACAGTGAGTACGAAAATATAAAGAAAGCTTTGTGTATACTGCACAAGTAAAATAAGGATTATCTGAATCAGGTCATGTTTCGCTCAGAAATTATTTTCTGCTTTCAGTAATCTGTGCCAGCAGCCGACAGCCATGAAAATACCAGGAAAGACGTTTGCTGCGAAGGTCAAAGAAGAAGCCGTTTCCGGTCTGGCTGTTAACAGCAACAGGAAGAAAGGATGACTTGTTTTTGGGGGATATAACAGTATCTGCGATAATAATGTTTATAGAAATATTTTTTAGCAGTTTTTTTGTATCAGCAGTGAGATTGTTTATATACATTACAAGGATCAGGCAGTATTTCTTCCTTTACGGCGGATATGATCAAATCGGTCAACTTCCTGATCTATGGTTTCTTCCAGATTTTCGGATGGAGTCAGCCGAACATAATACTGAAAAAGAAAAACCCTATAATGAAAATCCTCTCTCCATCTGGCGCACTGCTCAAATGAAGTTCGGCGATCAAAAGTGCTATAAAGATTAATATATAGCTGATAAGTATACAGATTACTCCTGCAAAAAACTGATGAAGTTCCTGATTTTTTTTCGGGAGTCATTTTTCTTTTTCATAGATAAGATATCCCCTTTTCTTTCAGTATGAAAATTATATCATAAATCAAGTAAAAGGGTATATTTTATAAGAAAATTCTATAATTTTTCGCGATATTTCTGTTTGATCTCAGAGTTCCTTGACTTCAATAAAATACTATGGTATAAAGGAAGAGATTTAAGTGTCGATTATGTAAAATTACAGGAATCGGTGAAAAGGGAAACGGGTGAAAATCCCGTGCGGTGCCGCCGCTGTAAGCGCGAAAAAGCAAAATTGTTTCACTGCATCATAACTGCTTCTGGCAGAAGTGTGGGAAGGGACAAAAAAGGAATGCTGCGCGAAGCCAGAAGACCTGCTTATTTCTTTTTTGCAGCCACGGTCCATGGTTTATGCAAAAAACAGAGGCATTTTATGTCAGCGTGCAGTAAAACGGATGCACTGTCATATGGTGACAGTGTTTTTTTTATGCGTAAAAATGCCAATTTATCTGGACCTATCATATTTAGGAGGAAAAGATTAAAAATGTACAACAAAAAAATCACAACTATGCTTTTAGCAGCCTGCCTGACTGCAGGAATGACCACATCTACTGCTTTTGCAGCGGAAACAGAATATGAACCGGTGACGATTACTTTGAATCTTCAGCGTTCAGGACTGGGTGAAAATGTGGAGTACACATTTAAAGAAAAACCTTCTGCAGCAGTGGCGTCAGGAGATCAGATGGCAGATTTTTTCTTTGATCTGGGACTGGAAGACCAGATGGCAGGATACACCAAGGGAAGCTGCTGGAGTACCTTATCTGAATTTCCTGCAAGAGAGAAGGTTACTCAGATTATGGAACCGGGCGAGTCTTTATCCAAGCTGTCCAAGGAAAAACTTCTGGAAACAGGATGTGATTTTCTGATGGGATGGGATTCTGTTTTTTCAGATAAAAATTTCAATAAGGATTTTTGCGATGAGAACGGAATTGCAATGTATTTCCCATATGTGTGCTCCGACAGCGCAACTTTCGAAGATCTTTATAAAGATTATGAAACCCTGGGACAAATTTTTAAGGTAGAAGATGTGGCAGAAGAAAAGATCCAGACTATGAAGGATAAACTCCAGGAGGTAAAAGATACCATCGGAGAAGAGGCATATGCAGAACCAAAAAAAGTATTTGTTTATGACTCCGGTGAAGATGCTCCGTTTACAGCGTGCCAGGGAATGCCGGGAGACATTTTGAAGCTTGCCGGAGGAATTTCTATTTTTGATGATATTGAGGAAGGATGGGCAACTCCGTCATGGGAAGAAGTGATAGAACGTGATCCGGAAGTAATTTTGATTCTCAGCTACACAGGAGAAGATGATATTGCGAAAAAGAAAGAATTTCTTGAAACAAGTGAGTTTACAAAAGATCTGACCGCTGTAAAAGAGGGAAAAATATATTCTGCAAGCTGCTGCGACATGCAGGGATCAGCAGGCAGTGCGGTAACAGTGGAACAGATTGCTCAGCAGCTTTATCCGGAAGCCTTTAAATAAGGGGTGGATATGAAAACAAAATTAAAACCAGGCGGAGGAGGGCATTTTGCCTTCCTCCTGCTGTTACTGTCAGGATTGATCCTTGCTGCCGCCTGCATTTCTGTTACTATGGGCGCAGTAGAAATTTCACCATTAAATGTACTGAAGATCATTGTAAACAAAAGCACAGGCTGCGAAATATTTGAATGTCTGTGGGAGAAAAAGACAGAAACTATTATTTGGAATATTCGTTTTCCAAGAGTGCTGCTGGCATTTATTGTAGGTGCAGGATTATCTCTTTGCGGAGTTCTGATGCAGGCTCTTACCAAAAATTCACTTGCAGATCCCTATGTACTGGGAATTTCATCCGGAGCATCCGCGGGAGCGGTTAGTGTAATGGTTTTGGGATTTTTCCAATTTTTAGGAGGATATGCTGTAATTGCAGGTGCTACATTAGGAGCAATGCTGTCTATTATATTGTCAATGAAAATTGCTTCTGTAAGGGGACGGATCACATCTACGCAGCTGGTACTGGCCGGGATTGCTACATCCGCACTGTTTTCAGCGATAACGAATCTTATCATTTATGGAGGAGGAGCTTCCGATAAAACAAAAACAGCTTTATACTGGATGGTAGGATCATTAAGCGGTGCGAGCTGGGGACGTCTGCGTTATGTATCAGTTGTATTTCTGGTCACAATCATTGTGATATTCCTGTTTTCAAAGGAACTGGATGTGCTTCTTCTTGGTGATGATGTAGCGGAAACACTGGGGGTAGACACCGGAAAATTAAAATGGGTCATTATTATTGCATCTACAGTATTAACTGGTGTCGTAGTTTCTGTAAGCGGTGTGATTGGTTTTATTGGTCTGGTAGTGCCGCATATAATAAGGCGTATCGCAGGATCCGGACACAGGAAACTTATTCCGTTATCCTTACTTGGAGGAGGACTTTTTGCAGTGATCGCAGATCTTTTATCCAGGATATTGATTGCACCGGAAGAACTGCAGATTGGTGTGATATCTGCTTTTTTTGGTGCACCGTTTTTTCTGTATCTGATTAGAAAAGGAAGTATGGCAAAGGGATGAGGGAGGTTATGATTCTGTGAGTCTGAAAGTGAAATCTCTGGACTATGAGATTGGCGGAAATGAAATTTTACAAGCTGTTTCGCTGGAAATCCAGAAGGGAGAATTTGTAGGTCTGGTCGGTCCCAATGGATGCGGAAAATCTACATTATTAAAAAATATATATCGGACATTAAAGCCAAAACACAATACAGTTTTTATTGACGGAAATGATGTTCTTGGACTGTCGTCAAAAAAATTAGCATTGGAACTTGCGGTCATGGCGCAGGAAAACAATATGGAATTTGATTTTCAGGTCCGTGATATGGTTATGTTCGGACGCTATGCCCGCAGGAAATTTCTTCAGGGTGATTCCCGTCAGGACCGGGATTTATGCAAAAAACTTCTGAATGAAGTTGGATTGTCGGGATATGAAGAAAGATCTTTTCTCAGTCTTTCCGGAGGAGAAAAACAGCGTGTTCTTCTGGCTCGGGCATTGATGCAGGAAAGCAGCTATATGATCCTGGATGAGCCGACAAATCATCTGGATATCAGTTATCAGTATCAGATCATGGATACTTTGAAAAAACAGAAAATCACAGTATTTTCTTCTGTTCATGATCTTAATCTTGCATCACTTTACTGTGACAGGATTATATTTATGTATAAAGGAAAGGTTGTAGATCAGGGACGGCCAGAAGAGGTCCTCACAGTAGAG
>URWL01000047.1 GCA_900551465.1 uncultured Blautia sp.
CCGGCGATCAATATCCATGCCAGCGGATTCTGGGCATTTCTGATTGCCGTTGTGGTATTCGGACTTTTGCTTTACGCAGGAAAAAAGGGAGTACGTTCTCCCGGTGAAATCAGACATTCGAAGGTGCTGAAACTGGGAGTGGGATTTGCAGGTCTTCTGGTTCTTGTATACGTTTTGGGAAGTATTCTTTCTTCTCCTATCGTCAATGCCAAAAAGTACCGGGATCTGATGGTTCCGGAAACCGGCGATTTTACAGAGGATATCCAACAGATTAGCTACGACCAGATTCCGCTTCTGGATAAGGAATCCGCAGCTCTTCTTGGAAACCGTAAAATGGGAAGCATGGTAGATATGGTTTCTCAGTTTGAGGTCAGCGATCTCTATTCCCAGATCAACTATAAGGGACGTCCGGTTCGTGTGACCCCTCTTGTGTATGCAAGCCCCATTAAGTGGCTGACAAATATGAGCAAGGGTATTCCGGCATATATTACTATTGATATGGCTACCCAGAATACAGAACTGGTAAAGATGAAGGACGGAATAAAATATTCTCAGGCAGAGTATTTTAACCGGAATATCTACAGGCATCTGCGTTTTAAATACCCGACATATATTTTTGACCAGCTGAGTTTTGAGATCGATGAAGAAGGAACGCCTTACTGGGTATGTCCTGTGAAAAAATTCAATATCGGACTTTTTGGCGGACAGACCATTGGAAGAGTGGTTCTCTGTAATGCAGTAACAGGAGAATGTAAAGATTATAAGATCAAAGACTGTCCTACATGGGTAGACCGTGCTTATCCGGCGGATCTTCTGATCGAGCTTTACAACTATCACGGTACGCTGATCAACGGATTTATCAACAGTGTTCTGGGACAGAAAGGCTGTCTTAAAACAACAGAAGGCTACAACTATCTTGCCATTGATGATGACGTATGGGTATATACCGGCGTAACCTCTGTAAGCGGAGACCGTTCTAATGTAGGCTTTGTTCTGATGAACCAGAGAACAAAGGAAACAAAATATTATGAGATACCGGGAGCAGAAGAGTATTCCGCAATGGAATCTGCAGAAGGCCAGGTACAGAATCTGGGCTACCGGGCAACCTTCCCTCTTCTTCTGAATATTGCAGACGAACCTACTTATTTCATTGCGCTGAAGGATAATGCAGGTCTGGTAAAAAAATATGCCATGCTGAATATCCAGAAGTATCAGAACGTAGCTATTGGAGATACGGTGAAGCAGTGTGAAAAAACCTACCTGAAAATGATCAAAGGAAACAGCGCGGCAGTAGCCGGAGAAAACACCAAAAAGCTTACCGGCGAGATTAAGCGTATGGCGCAGGGCGTAATCGATGGAAATACCCATTATTACATTGTGCTGGAAGGTCATGACGATCTGATCTTTGATGTTCCGATTACAGACTTCCTGGGAATCGTCAAATATGACGTAGGCGACAGGATCACCATTGCCTATAATGAGGCAGAACCTGCCAACAGTGTAGTCTCTGTAGAAGGAGATGCAGGAAGCGCAGAAGGAACAGTGGAAACACAGAATCTTCTGGAGACAGAGGAGTAATTATCCGGGAACTTTTAGAATATAAACGGTAGATTGAAACATACAGGTCTGCTTCCATTTCGTTCAGAAACCATAAATCAGTTTCTGTAACAGATGGGAGGAGACCTGTATGTTATTTTACAGACAGAACTATATCATTTTTAATTATTGAATTTCGTAATACACTGCGGAAAATGCGGGCAGTTCAGCCTGGTATCTGCCGTCGGTTATTTTTCTGGCAGGGCGGCGGCGTTTCCGGTTTCCACCGTAGATTTCCATATCACTTCTAAGCAGCTCTGTGATTTTCTGGCATTCGGGAAGCCTTAACTCATAAGACAGGTCTCTGTCAGAAAAATTAAAGGCAGCAATAATCTTTTCTGTTTTGCCGGTTCTCTGGAAAACATAAACACAGTCCGGCTCCTGATGACAGTCAATCCACTGGAAACCGTCTGCTTCATAGTCTTTTTCCCACAGGGCGGAATGCTCCAGATAAAGTATATTCAGATCTTTCATAAACCGGGCGAATCCACTGTGGATGGGGTAATCCAGAAGCAACCAGTCCTGTTCTCTTTTTTCGTCCCATTCCCGCAGCTGTCCGAATTCATTTCCCATGAAATTCAGTTTTTTGCCCGGGTGAGCATACATGTACATGTAGAAAGCCCTTGCCTGAGGAAATTTTCCGTCATAGTCACCATTCATCTTCTGGAGAATGGTGGCTTTTCCATGTACCACCTCATCATGAGAAAGAGGAAGAAGGAAACGTGCATCGTAATAATACATCATGGAAAAAGTCAGTTTGTGGTATTCACGGCTTCTGTATTCAGGAGCTGTGCGGAAATAATCCAGAGTATCGTTCATCCATCCCATATCCCATTTATAGTCGAATCCCAGTCCCCCGTGCTCCACGGGATCGGTAACCTTTGGAAAAGAGGTAGAATCCTCGGCTGCGAGGATCGCAGAAGGATGGAGCTTTTTCAGTCCCTGGTTCATGTACTGGAGGAATTCCACTGCATTTCCGTTTACGCCCCTGGCCGGATCTCCCTGCCAGTAGATGGCTCTGCTGATGGCGTCCATTCGCAGACCGTCTATATGGTATTCGGTCAGCCAGTAATTGGCGGCGGACTGGAGAAAACTCCGAACCTCTCCTCTGGAATGCATAAAGTTGCAGCTGCCCCATTCGCTGACCCCTACAGCTGAATTAGGATATTCATACAGAGGAGTTCCGTCATACATGGCAAGTCCGTAGCTGTCCAGTGCAAAATGTACAGGAACAAAATCCATGATTACACCGATTCCGTTCTGGTGACAGACGTCCACAAAATATTTCAGTTGTCTGGCAGTGCCATATCTGGAAGTGGGACTGTAGAAGCCGGTAGCCTGATAGCCCCAGGATTCGTCGCAGGGATACTCGTTTAAGGGCATAAGCTCCAGATAATTATAGCCGTTTCTTTTCAGATACGGGATCAGGATAGATGCCATTTCCTCATAAGTATACCAGGCGTCCGGTTTGTCTTCTGGTTTTTTGAAGGATCCCAGATGAAGCTCATAGATGTTCAGGGGTTTTTTACGGCAGTCGCTGCGGCTGTTCATCCATTCTTCATCAGAAAAAGAATAAGAATCCATATCCCGGATCACAGAGGCGGAATTAGGGCGAAGCTCCATGCCGAAGCCGTAGGGGTCGCAGTGTTCTACACGGTTTCCGGCTCTGTCGTAAATGCAGTATTTGTACATCATGCCTTCGGTAGCGTCCGGAACAAAAAGCTCCCAGAAATTTCCGTCAGAAATTTTATTCATTTCCCATTCCTGCCAGTTGTTGAATTCTCCGATCACTGTAATGCGCGAAGCGGACGGAGCGAAAGTTCGGAAACAGACTCCCCTGTGCTGAAGATGAGCCCCCAGATACTGGTAGGCGTCAAAAATTTTTCCTGTATAAAATCCGTACAGATCCATAATAATCTCCTTATAGATAATAGACATTGGTTGTTTTTCTGATTATAATATAAGAAAAGAAAGAGATACTGTCCACCAACAAAATAACAAAACAGACGGATAAACAACGGTTTGCAGAAAGTGTCGGATAAATAAAAAAACAGGAGGAGCTTATGGATATCAGAATAGAAAAAACGCAGCGGGCAATCAAAAATGCCTTTCTGGAACTGCGGGCAAAAAAGCCTCTGGAAAAGATCACTGTTAAGGAGCTGTGCGCGCTTGCCTGTGTGAATAAATCGACTTTTTACAGCCATTATGAGGACATTTTTGCCCTGTCAGAGTTTATGGAGTCAGAAACCATTACCTCAATTGTGAAAAATATCTCTGCACAGCAGCAGGATCCGTTTCGGGATCCTGAGATTTTTACCAGGAATCTGTACATAGCCTTTCTTTCCAATGACTCTCTTATCAACATTCTTTTTTCAGGAAGAGAAAGGGCAAGGCTTGGAGACTGCCTGGAAACAGAATTGAGGAAATTGATGTGCGCCAGATATCCGGAATATAAAGAGGATATAGAATGGAATATTCTTTTGTCTTATTGTGTTCAGGGTTCTTTTCATGCGTATCTGAATTACAAAGACCGGGATCCGGATGCAGTGATCCGAGTCATCGAAAAAGTGGTACAGGCGCTGAAGCCTTTGTATCTGGAACATATACCTGGAGGTAATTAAAGTGAAATTAAGTATGTGGATGATTGCAAATCAAATGACAGAGCTGGACGTGAAGCTGGAGATCCGGGAGGATGCGCCTGCTGTTTTGAACAGCGCCCGGCTTGCCTATGCTACAAACTGCGTCCATATATACCAGGAAAAAGATTATGTGGTCTGTGATGGGGAAGGTGACAGGATTTACATTTATGATATGGATATTCTTCTTTAAATGCGGTTAATATGATCAAATATACCGGCAGCAACAGTGAATTTTTTTCTCCGGGAAACATCAGTTATCTGTTCCCGCACAATAATCTCATAGCGTTGGAGGGAATCAGCTATTGCGTGTATGTAAATAACATAGTATGCGGAAGGATAAATTTGATTGCAAAAGAAAGAAAACTGAATCAGGGAGACGCACAGCTTCTGGAAAAATTCACAGATGTGCTCCAGGCGTATATGGGACTGTATACACTGAAAGATATGTCAGGAAGCATTAATAATGTTTTTCTTGATCTTATGCTGGACAGACCCTGTGACAAAGCAAAGCTTAAGATTCAGATGGACTATCAGGGCTGGACAGGAGATGAGACTTATTATGTGGCGCTGATCCGATTTGCGGATACAGGAGATCCTGAATATACATCCCGCCAGATGAACTCCCTTTTTCGGATGCTGATCCGTAATCTTACAGATATTTGTGTTAATATCAGGGATCATGAGCTGATTTTGCTTGCAGACAGAAATCTGGCAAAGGCCCAGGATTCCTGCCTGCTGCTTCGTAATCTTGTGATACATAATCCGGTTCAGATCGGATTCAGTCTGCCTGACTGCAGCGGGATTATGGAGCTGCCCAGATTTTATCGGCAGGCAGAATACGCTTTAGAAAGGAACAGGCATCTTCCAAAGCCAAAAGCTATTCAGTATTTTGAAAATATGGCTTCGGAATATCTTCTGACTGCATCAGCGCCCCTGGAAGATAAGGTCATGGCATGTATGCCTTCTGTGCTCAGGCTGTGGAGGGAACAACAGAAGGGAAGCGAGATGTTCCGCACTTTGTTTAGTTTTTTAAATAATGAGCGTTCCGTTACCCACACTTCTGAAGAACTATTCCTTCATCGGAATACCACTGTTTACCGGATCAAAAAAATACAGGAAAACCTGGAGCTTGACCTGGAAGACCCGGAGGTACGCAGTTACTGCTATATTTCCATGCTCTTTCTGAAAGCTTACGAGAACTGCAGATCATAAAAATATCAGAACATGATCTCATGGGGCATTCTCATTGCCTCCTGCTGTTCTGGAGTGAATCCGAAGCGTTCCTGGTTGATTTTATCGATTGCACTGGAAAGTGAAAGATAAACGCCTGGATACACAGATCCTGGGCCGCCCTGGGCAATACATGGGATGAAGCTGTGGATACCGCAGTCATCAACGATTTCTCTGACTACTTTTTCGCATTCTTCATCTGTCCAGCCCTCGTGGTCAACAAAGGCATTTTCAATCACACCCATAAAGCTGATCTTGCTGCCGTATTTTTTAATCAGCTCAGGTACATTATTGGTTTTCATGCAGCCCTGGTAAACGTCGATGCCCATTTCAATCATGTCTGGAACAAGTGTTGCAGCATAGCTGTCAGAATGATGCACAATGTAGTCTACGCCGTGGCTCTTGTAATAGCCGTAGATTTCTTTATAAGAATCAAGGAAATAATCTTCAAACATGGAAGGACTGAGGAAAGTACTGTCATGGCTGCCCCAGTCATCATGATGGAAGATCATGTCCGGATGGAGATTCTGACAGATTCCCTCTGCTAATTTCAGTTCCCATTCAGTCAGATGCTTGATCAGATCATGCATTTCATCTTCATAGTCGATATAGTAGTACAGAGCATTGACCATTTCACAGAGGTGATGGGACTGTTCAAAAAGCCCCGGGGCAACAAAAGCAGCTTTAAAGGCTTTTGAGCCGTCTACTGCATCGTAGATAGCTTTGCATTGATCCCACAGTTCGTCAGGAAAGTCAAGAGAAGGAGCTTTTACATAGTCTTTCCAGTTTTCAATATCTTTTACAACAATTTTATCCGGGGTATGTACAGGAAAGGAACCTGGAGTATTTTCCGGAAAACTGTTGGTGATGCCCCAGGCATTTACAACATTCAGCTGTCCTTTCTGCGGCTGGGGGCTGGTGAGCATAAATGGGTGCGGCAGCAGGCGGATGGCTTCATACTGGTTTACAAAACGATCCGGATTTCCGCCGGCCTTCATACATTCGATCATATTCTGTTTTGCTGTCAACATAGGATCAAACCTCCTTTATATTCCTTTTATTTTGGCAGATATTTTTGCCTGTAATAACATCATACTATTTGTATAGACAGAAAAATAGGTACGAGGTGAACAATTATGTGTAAAATACAAGGCGGTTATTTGTGTGCAGATGACAATTATAAAAAAGGACTGGTACTGATGTTATAATAATAGTATACTGATAATATATATTTTTTATTGACCGACCAGGGAAAGAAGGGAAAGCAAATGGATGAAAGAGCACCAAAATATTATATATTAAAAAAAACACTGGAGGAAAGGATTGAAAACGATGAATTTCCTGCGGATCAGCCGATTCCCAGTGAACGTGAACTGATGGAAACTTATCAGGTCAGCAGAATCACAGTCCGTAAAGCAATCGATGAATTAGTAAATGAGGGATTTTTATATAAGATCCAGGGAAAAGGGACATATGTCAAAACAGATGAACGCAGCAGCAATCTGTTTGCTATAACCAGCTGTACGGAGGATGTAATACGGATGGGAATGACACCGTCAAAAAAAGTGGTAGTGGAAGAACTTGTTTACGCCAACAGCAAACATGCAAAGGCTTTGGAAATTACCCGGGATGAAAAAGTATATATGCTGGGGCGTATTCTTTATGCAGATCAGGAACCACTGAATTATACGCTGACTTTCCTTCCGGAAAAGCTGTTTCCAGGACTGTCTTCACATTCTTTTGACAGGGAATCTCTGTATCAGGTTCTTCAGAAAGAGTATGGTGTAAGGATCACAACCGCCAGGAGAACGATAGAGGCAATCCTTGCCCGGGATGATGTAGCAGAATATCTGGATCTGGAGGAGGGATCTCCAATTATCTTATTCCGGTGTATCACTTATGGAATCATAAATGGAAAAGAAATTCCAATTGAGACATTTAAGTGTTATTACCGTACAGACAAGTTTAAATTTTATATTGACCAGGTGAGATAAGAAAACTGCAGTTTTCCACATTTATATATGTTGGAGACTGCAGTATTTTTGTTCATCGGGAAAGTAATACATTATGTGCGAGCTTTCCTGATAAATGAAAAAAATCTGCGAGAATACGGATCGATGCATGTGTAATAGGACTGATTTGGCGTTTTGCACAAAAATATAATAATGAATTTAGGTGATATATCCAAATCGCATAAAACCTATTGACTTTTTGGAAGAAAGGTGTATGATATAAATATCAACTGGTTATGACGACATGATAACATATCGACATGATAAGGAGGGAGAGATGGAAGCAAAAGTTCCGAAATATTATTCGCTGAAAAGAGATCTGGTTAAAAAGATTGAGATGGGTGATTATCAGGAAGATATGCCAATCTTAAGTGAGCGTGAATTAATGGAGACCTACCAGGTCAGCAGAATTACAGTAAGACGGGCAATTGATGAACTGGTGAATGAGGGATATCTGTACAAGATTCAGGGAAAAGGGACTTATATCAAGGGAGATACTTCAAATCAGGATTTATTTTCTATTTCCAGCTGTACAGAGGATGTTCTGAGATTAGGAAAGAGACCTGGACGGCGGGTTTTGCAGGCAGAAAGTATGGCAGCAGACGGTAAACGGGCAAATGCACTGCAAATTGCAAAAGGAGATCCGGTATTCTGCCTGGGGCGCGTTACTCTGGCAGATGAGGAACCTTTAAATTATACTCGCACGTATCTTCCTGAGAAGCTGTTTCCCGGTATTGGCAGATATGATTTTGCACAAACTTCCCTGTACAGGATTCTGGAACAGGAATATGGAGTAAAGATCACTACAGCCAGAAGAACCATAGAAGCAGTGCTGGCAAAAGATGAGATTGCTGAATATCTGGAACTGGAAGAGGGAATGCCGCTGATTTTGTTCGGGTGCGTGACATACGGAAGTGTAAATGGAAAAGAAGAACCCATTGAGACATTTAAGAGCTATTACAGAACAGATCAGTTTAAATTTTATATCGATCAGGTGAAATGATGTTATCAGGTGTCTGACACAGAGGAAAGAAAAGGAGGACAAAAGAAATGAAAAAAAGTTGGATGAAAAAAGTTGGCGTTATGCTGGCAGGAGTAATAGCTGTCGGAAGTCTCACTGCATGCGGCGGAGGAGAAAAGAAGGCGGACGGTGATTCTGCATCAAGTGATATTTCCATCGCAGTTATCTGTTCTTCCGCAGGACAGAATGATAACGGCTACAACCAGTCTGCTGTAGACGGAGCCAAAAAGGCAGCGGAAGAGCTGGGAGTTGAATACAAAGTAGTTGAGCCTACCAACGGTGTTCCCCAGGCTCTGGAATCTCTGGCAGAGGACGGCTATGATGTGATCTTTAACCTTGAGTATGATTTTGAAGCGCTGATTTCAGGAACCGGCGGAGCAAAACCGATTGCAGAAATGTACCCGGATACCACTTTTGTCTGTGTAAACGACAATCCAAACCAGGATGAGAACGGAGAAGTAATTCATGAGAACGTGATCAGTGCACTGTTCGATGTGCATCAGGCATCTTATGTAGCCGGAGCTCTCAGTGTTCTGGTAAATGAAAACGCCGAAACTCTGTTTGGAACTGACGGATATAAATTTACTGCTCCTGATAATGGTGGAAGAGCGCTGGGATTCATCGGCGGAACAAACTCCAATGGTATCACAGTATTCTCTTACGGATTTATCGAAGGTATGAACCATGCAGCTGAAGAACTGGGTGTAAATTATGACTATTATGCAAAATATGATGCCGGTTTTGCAGATTCTGCAACCGGAAGTACGGTAGCTGGTACCTATTACAACCAGGGCGCAAACATTATTTTCTCTGTAGCAGGTTCTGTAGGAGACGGTGTTGCGGCAAAAGCAAAAGAAGATGGCAAGATGATGGTTCATGTGGATGCAAACAAAGATGTACAGCAGCCGGGACATATTCTTACCAGTGTTCTGAAAAATACAGAAGTTCCTGTATTTGAAATTACAAAAGCAGCTGTAGAAGGAAAAATCGGCGAAATGGAAAGAGTACAGAGCTATACTCTGGCATCCGGCGCGGCATCTATTACAGATCTTGCTGAGATCAGCAAATATGTACAGGACAGCGGAAAAGAAAAATGGGAAGAGATCAAAACTTATGTTGCAGATCTGGAAAAACAGATCGGCGATGGAAGCATTACTGTTACAAACGCACAGGCAGGAGAAGAATTTGATCCGTCCACATGTAAGAACGTAACTCTGAAATAAGTATTCTGTTACATTATGAGGAACAAAACCATGAGTAGTATGATACAAGCCATTGATTTGACAAAAAAATTCGGGGATTTTACTGCCAATGA